>JAUVMT010000234.1 GCA_030600085.1 Gemmatimonadales bacterium
CGATCTGGCCGAGCGTGGCGTCGTCTTCGCGCCAATCTCGGAAGTGGCGCGCGAGCGGCCCGAGCTGCTGGAGAAGTACCTGTTCACGAGCCCCATACCGGAGATGGAGGAGAAGCTCTGGGCGGCGCACGTGGCGCTGCTTTCGGACGGTTACGTGCTTCACGTGCCTCGCGGCGTGCGCCTGCCGACACCGGTTCACACGTTCCGCTGCCTCACCGAACCCGGGCTGCTCGTCTCCTCTCACTCGCTGGTGGCGGTGGAGGAGGGCGGCGAGGCCACCTGCATCGACGAGTTCATGTCGCCCGATCTGGCCGAGCCGTCCATCAGCCTGGCCGGCGCGGAGCTTTTCGGTGGCGACGAGGCGACGCTCAACTACATCTCGCTGCAGCGCTTTGGAACGGGCGTGAAGCACTTTGGGCTCCAGCATGTCACCTCCCGGCGAAACAGCCGGCTGGCCGGCGTCAACATCAGTCTCGGGGGTGATCTCTCGCGGGCGGACGTGACCAGCCACCTGGAGGGATCCGGCAGCGAGAGCGAGATGCTGGCCCTGTGGTTCGGCGATCGTACGCAGCACTTCGACCACCACACCATGCAGCACCACGCCGCTCCGAGCGCACGCAGCGACCTCCTGTACAAGGGCGCTCTGACGGATTCGGCCCAGAGCGTCTTTCGCGGTCTCATCCGGGTGGAGCCGAACGCTCAGCTGACGGATGCGTACCAGACCAACCGAAACCTCGTCCTGAGCGACAAGGCCAGCGCCCGCGCGCTTCCGAACCTCGAGATCGAGGCGGACGACGTCCGGTGCTCCCACGGAGCCACGGTGGGCCAGGTGGACTCGAGGCAGCTCTTCTACCTGATGAGTCGGGGGTTGAGCCGCCAGCAGGCCGAGAGGCTTCTGGTCTTCGGCTTCTTCGACGAGGTCTTGGGCCGCATCCCCGTCGAGGGCGTGCGCGACCGCATCCGCGAAGCGATCGAAGCGAAGATCGGCCTCAGCGGGCACCGAGAGAGTAGAGAGTAAGGAGCGCCTGGGCCGTGAGCGAATTCACGACCGTGGCCAGCCTGGCGGAGGTCCCGGAGAACGGCATGAAGACCGTGCAGCTGAACGGGGCCAATCTGCTCCTCGTGAGACGCGACGGACGGGTCTACGCGCTCGAAGACCGCTGCTCCCACGAGGAGTTCCCGCTTTCGGCGGGAGAGGTGACCGGCGACCAGATCACCTGCGCTCTGCACGGAGCCCGCTTCGACCTCGCATCGGGTACGCCGAAGGCGCTGCCCGCCGTCCTGCCCGTGCGCACGTTCGAGTGCCGCGTAGAGGGCGACGAGGTCCAGGTCAGACTCTGATCGCGATCGGCGCCGGCTCCATGGAGACCGCGGTGGTTGCACCGCCGTACGATATCGAGGCCGTCCGCCGGGACTTTCCGATCCTGGAACAGAAGGTCAATGGGCAGGCGCTCGTCTACCTGGACAGCGCGGCCAGCTCGCAGCGACCACGCGCCGTCATCGACGCGGTTCGCCGTCACTACGAGACCTCGCACGCCAATGTGCACCGTGGTGCCCACGAGCTCAGCGTGCGCGCGACCGAGGCGTACGAGGACGCCCGCGCCTGCGTCGCCGCCCATATCGGCGCTGAGGATGCGGCCGAGATCGTGTTCGTCAGGGGAACGACGGAGGCGATCAACCTGGTGGCGGGCAGCCTGGGCAAAGCCCACATCGGTCCGGGCGACGAGATCCTGCTCACCAAGATGGAGCACCACTCCAACCTAGTCCCCTGGCAGCTCCTGGCGGAGCGGACCGGGGCCACGCTGCGTTTCGTGGACGTCTCCCCCGAGGGACGGCTGGTGCTCGACGACTACGCCCGGATGCTCTCCGAGCGGACGCGTCTGGTCGGCGTCACTCACATCTCCAACAGCCTGGGCGTCATCAATCCGGTGCGGGAGATCGCCGCGCTCGCTCACGAGGCCGGTGCCTTCTGCCTCGTGGACGGCGCTCAGGCGGCTCCGCACCTCGCGCTCGACATGGGCGCCCTGGGATGCGATTTCTACGCGTTCAGCGGTCACAAGATGTGCGGGCCCACCGGGATCGGTGTGCTGTGGGCACGTCGCGCGATCCTGGAAGAGATGCCGCCCTACCAGGGCGGCGGCGAGATGATCGCCTCCGTCACGCTCGCCGGATCCACCTGGGCGGCGGTGCCTCACAAGTTCGAGGCGGGAACGCCGAACATCGCCGGCGCCGTCGGGCTCGGGGCGGCGATCCGTTATCTGAACGCCATCGGTCTGGACGCCATCCGGCGCTACGAGACGGAGCTTCTGGGGTACGCTCTCGAACGACTCGGCGAGATCGAAGGGCTTCGGATCTACGGACCCACTGACGAGCGCGTGGGTGTTCTCTCTTTCACGTACCTGGACGTCCACGCTCACGACCTGGCGACGATCCTCGATCAGCGAGGTATCGCGATCCGGGCCGGCCATCACTGCAATCAACCGCTCATGGAGCACCTCGGAGTCGACGCGACCGCTCGCGCCAGCCTCTACCTGTACAGCACGTTCCAGGAGGTCGACGCCCTGTGCGAGGCGCTCCACCTCGCTGGCGAGATCTTCTGCCGCAGCGCCTGAGCGCAGGCGGCCCGGTGCGACGCACTCATGAGCAAACGCGTTAATTCCCCGGACGGCACGTCGATCGACCGATCGATCCCGAGCACGCTCTCCGACCTCTTTCAAGAGGTCATCCTCGATCACTACAGACGTCCGAGGAACAAGGGGCCGCTCGAGGCGCCCACCCACACCATCACGATGAACAACCCCCTGTGCGGGGACGTCATCGAGCTGTCACTCTCCGTCCAGGCCGACCGGATCGCCGAGGTGCGCTACGAGGGCCGAGGTTGCTCGATCAGCCAGGCCGCGGCCTCAATGATGACCGAGCGGCTCAAGGGAGCGAAGCTTGGCGAGGCTCGAGCCCTGTCGGCGAAGTTCACCCGTCTGCTCCACGGCGAGGAGGAACTTCAGCGGGACGAGAAGCTGGGCGATCTGCGGGCCCTCGCGGGCGTCTCGAAGTTTCCGGTACGCATCAAGTGCGCATTGCTCGGCTTCAACTGCCTCGACGAGCTGGTCGGAAAGCCCGTGGCCCGGGGTCGAGGGCCCGGAAGCGGGCCGGGAGAGCACCGGTAGCCATCTCCGGAGCCGTCGGGTGACCGCGCGGACAGAGGGGCGCGTGCTCAGGAGCGCAGGCGGGGTGTATTCGGTGGATTGCGGCGATCGGATCCTCGACTGCACGCTTCGCGGACGGTTGAAGCTGGATCAGGAACAGATCATCCCGGGAGACCGAGTGTTCCTGGAGCATCTCTCAGACGGGAGCTTCCGAATCGAGGGCCTTCTGCCCCGCAGCGCCAAGCTCTCACGGCGCGCCGTTGCGGGCAGCCGGGAGCAGGTGATCGTAGCAAACGTGGATCAACTCGCCGCCGTCTTTGCGGTGGGGGAGCCCGCGCCCGACCTCAGGCTTCTGGATCGGTTTCTGGTGCTGGCGGAGCTGAACGAGCTCTCGGCGTTCATCGTCCTCAACAAGACCGACCTCCCAAG
>JAUVMT010000254.1 GCA_030600085.1 Gemmatimonadales bacterium
GAGCCGGTTTCGTGGGCGCGGCCGCCGTCGAGGGTCGAGCCGTTCGGCTTTCCATGCGCGAGCTGGAGCACTCGAGCGAAGGGGCGCGATGAGCGTCCTCGTGAGCGCCATCCGGCCCGGAACCTACCGCGACTCCATCGTCCTCATGCAGCTGCAGGTGGCGCTCGCGGAGCTTCCGGGCGTAGAGGACGCCGGGGCGGTGATGGCCACGCCCGAAAGCCTGGGTCTTCTGGAGGCCAGCGGGCTTCTGCCGGATCCCGCGCCGGAGGCCGGACCGACCGATCTGTGCGTCGTCGTGCGCGCCGAGACGAAGGAGGCCGGGGAGCAGGCGCTGGATCGGATCGGCGACCTCCTGCGGAGAGAGTCTTCCGGAGCCGAAGGCGGCTTTCGGCCCCACAGTCTGGAGGCGGCCTCAAAGCTGGCGCCTGACGCGCGATTCGCGCTGATCTCCGTGCCTGGCCGATACGCGGCAGGGGTTGCCAGGCAGGCGCTCGACCTCGACCTGCACGTCTTTCTCTACAGCGACAACGTCGGGATGGATGATGAGATCCGGCTGAAGCGAAGCGCACGAGACGCGGGGCTGCTAGCCATGGGACCGGGTTGCGGAACGGCGCTGATCGGGGGAGTCGGGCTCGGCTTCGCGAACCGCGTCCGGCGTGGACACATCGGGATCGTAGCCGCATCGGGCACCGGCCTGCAGGCCGTCGCCTCGGCCATCCACGAGCTCGGACGGGGCGTATCGCAGGGGATCGGCACAGGAGAGCGAGATCTGAGCCAGCAGGTGGGTGCCATCACGGCCCTGCAGGCCGTGGATATCCTGCGTAGGGACCCGAAGACCGGGGTGATCGTCCTGATCTCCAAGCCTCCTTCCCACGAGGTCGCTGATAGATTGTTGGCGGCCGCAAACTCGACAGGCAAGCCTGTCGTGGTGGTGTTTCAGGGGGTCGACGACGCACGGGAGTTCGTCGCGGTCCGCAGGGCGGCGGGTGCGGATAACGCGGCAGGACTACACTTCGCCGCGGATCTGTCAGAGGCCGCGAGGGTCGCGGTGAGTCTCGACGGAGGCCAGGCCGTCGATGGCGGTTCGGCGTCCAGCGGGACCCGAAGTACGCATGGAGGGCCCGCCGGCGGAGCGCTGGCGCCCTACTTCCGCGGTCTCTTCTCCGGGGGCACTCTGGCTCTGGAGACGCTGCAGAAGCTGCGCGGGCACCTGGACCCTCTCTATTCCAACCTAGGATCGACCGGAAGCGTCAAGCTCGACGATCCGGGCCGGAGCCGGGGACACACGGTGCTCGACCTCGGCGCGGACGAGTTCACCGTGGGCCGGCCGCACCCGATGATCGACAACGATCTCCGCGTTCGCCGCCTCCGCCAGGAGATCAACGACCCCGACGCCGGCCTCATCATGCTTGACGTCGTCCTTGGCTACGGGGCTCATCCCGATCCGGCGTCCGAGCTAGCGCCCGTCATCGCCGAAGCTCGTCGCCCCGACCTCTCGGTCGCGGCGATCGTCGTGGGAACCGACGAGGACCCACAGGAGATCCAGGCGCAGATCGAGCTGCTGGAAAGCGCGGGAGCCCACGTGCACCGGGACGTCGGCGGCGCGGTGTCGCACGCGCTCGACCTTCTCGGTGCCAGGCGTGATCCGGCCGCCACGGCTCCGGTGCGGCTGCCCGGGTCGTCTGCGTCACGGGAGCGACCAGCGGCGGTTCCGGCGGGCGCCGCGTCGGAGTCAGCAGGGACACCGGTGGTGCTTGACGACCTCGAGCCACCAATCGCGGCCATCAACGTCGGGCTGGAGCGCTTTGCGGAGAGCCTGGCCGCCCAGGATGTGGGGGTGGTCCAGGTGGATTGGCGGCCGCCGGCCGGCGGAGACGAGAGACTGCTGCAGATCTTGGAAAAGCTGAGGAGGTAGGCGTGGACGTTTCACTCGCGAACGCGACGGCCGTGGCAAGGATGATCGCCTCACGGCCGGTGCTGACCGGCGTGGCACGGGCTGGCGAGAGCATACCGGGCATGCACGATCGCCTGCTCCTTCACGCCGGACCGCCGATCGAATGGGACCGGATGTCCGGGCCGCTCAGAGGGGCCGTCATAGGGGCCCTGCTCTACGAGGAGATCGCCTCCGACGAGCAAGAAGCGGCCGGCATCGCGGCAAGCGGAGCGATCGAGTTCGCGCCCTGCCACGACCATTCAGCCGTCGGTCCGATGGCGGGCGTCATCTCCTCGTCGATGGCCGTCTACGTCATCGAGGACCTCACGCACGGCCATCGCACCTACTCCAATCTCAACGAGGGCTACGGGAAGGTGCTGCGCTACGGAGCCTACAGCCCGGAGGTTCTCGACCGGCTCCGTTGGATGAACGAAGCCATGGCCCCGGCTCTGGCGGAGGGGTTGGCAGGATCGGAGGGCATCGATATCCGCTCCCTGCTCTCCGAGGCCCTGCACATGGGCGATGAAGGGCACAACCGCAACAAGGCCGGATCTCTGCTGTTTCTGAAGCTGCTGGCGCCGATGGTGACCTCCCTGGAGCTGGACCCGGCGGAGGCGACGAAGGTGCTGGCGTTCCTGGGAGACAACGCGCTCAGCGTGCTGAACCCCGTCATGGCGGCCTGCAAGGCGATGGCCGACGCCGCGCACGGGGTGGATGGCAGCACGGTCGTGACCGCAATGGCCAGGAACGGGACGGACTTCGGCATCCGGGTCAGCGGCCTGGCCGACCGGTGGTTCACGGCACCGGCGGGCACTCCCGACGGGCTCTACTTCGCCGGCTTTTCCAGCTCAGACGCGAATCCCGACATCGGGGACAGCACGATCACGGAAACCGCCGGGATCGGGGCGTTCGCGATGGCCGCCGCACCGGCCATCGTATCCTTTGTCAGCGGCACGCCGCGCGACGCCGTCAACGCCACCCTGGAGATGTACGAGATCACCGTCGCCGAGCACGAGCACTTCACGATCCCGACCCTCGACTTCAGGGGCACGCCGACCGGCATCGACGTTCGAAGCGTGGTCGAGCTCGGCGTGACGCCGCGCGTAAACACCGGCATCGCACACCGCGAGGCGGGCGTCGGGCAGGTGGGCGCCGGACTCGTCCGCCCACCGCTGGAGATCTTCGAGGGGGCGCTCCTGGCGTTCGCGGAGCGCTACGGGATCTAGTGGGACCGAGACAGCGCAGCCGCCCGCTAGGACCGGCCGAGGAGGATTAAGACCTGCCGAGGAGAGTCAGGACCA
>JAUVMT010000152.1 GCA_030600085.1 Gemmatimonadales bacterium
TGCTCCGTGAGGGGCACGTGCACCGTCACGAAGTCAGCTCGCTCCAATAGCTCGTCCAGCTCCACCCGCTCGATGCGCTCGTCGGCGGCCCGCTCGGCCGAGAGATACGGATCGTAGGCGAGGATCCGCATACCGAACGCATGCGCGCGGCGCGCGACCTCGGTGCCGATGCGGCCGGCGCCTATGACGCCGAGCGTGGTGCCCTTGAGCTGGCGGCCCCCGAGGGCCTTCCGGTCCCAGCGACCCTCTCGCACGGAGCGATCCGCCTCCGCGACCCGGCGTGCGGCCGCCAGGAGAAGCGCGAAAGTGAGCTCGGCGGTCGAGCTGGTGTTGCCGCCCGGAGCATTGATAACGGCGACCCCGCGACGCGTTGCCGCTCTCATGTCGATGTTGTCCACTCCGACGCCCGCCCGTCCGATCACCTCAAGCCGCTCCGCGACGTCCAAGAGCGGCCCGTCGACCCGCGTATCGCCCCGCACGATCAGCCCCTCCGCACCCCTGAGGGCCTCCTCGAGCGCCTCCCTTCCCTCGGACGAGACGTCTACGATCTCCAGCTCATCGGCGGCGGCGAGCAGGTCGAGTCCCTCGTTCGAGAGCGGATCGGCGATCACCACCCTCTTGACCCGCCGTTCTTCCTCCGTTCGTTCCGCCGTCCGGGTCGCCGCGGCTGACCTGGTAAGCGCTATGCCGTCGTTCACGTGATCAACACCTCACCCAGCTCATCGAGCAGGTCTTCGAGTTTCTCCATCGTGTGGTCACCCATGTGGCCGATACGAACCGTCTCTTGCTTCAGCTTTCCGTACCCGGCTGCGATCGCGTAGCCTCGTTCCCTGAGCCGGCTCACGACCTCGGGTCCGCTCATCTCCTCGGGATCCGGCAGCCGCACTGCCGTCACCGCCGGGGAGCGGTATCCGGGCGGAGCGACGATCTCGAAATGCCGACTCGTCTCGCCCGCGAGACTCGCTACCCAGAGGTGCGTGTGATCCGCCATCTGCTGGTGACGCCGCCAGCGAACTTCCAGGCCTTCCTCCACCATGTGCTCGAGCTGATGGCGAAGCGCGAACATCAGGGAGACGGCCGGCGTGTTCGGAGTCATCAGCCGGCCGAGACTCTTCTCGAACTTGAGAAGATCGAAGTAGAAGCCGCGGTGCTCGATCTCGCCGGCCCGGGCGAGGGCCCGCTCCGAAGCGGCGGCGAGGGAGATCCCTGGTGGAACCGCCAACGCCTTCTGGGAGCCCGTGAGCACGTAGTCGAGCCCCCACTCGTCCATCCGCAACGGAGCCGCACCCATCGAGCTCACGGTATCCACCGCCAGCAGGATATCGTCGAACTCCGCCACGACGGCCGCGATCTCGCGCACTGGGTTCAGAGTTCCGGTGGAGGTCTCCGAGTGTACGACAGTCACCAGATCGTAGCGATCCGGATCCGCTGCGAGCACCTCGCGCAGATCCTCGGGCAGGTTCGCCTCGCCCCACTCGACGGCCAGGCGGTCCGCCTTTCGGCCCGTCGCCTCGGCGATGGCGTGGAAGCGGCCGCTGAACGCTCCGCATACCAGGCAGAGGATGCGCTTTCGGCTCAGGTTCGTGATCGCCGCCTCCATCATGCCCGTGGCGGATGAGGTGGAGATATAGACCGGCCGCTTGGTCCCGAAGAGGTGCTTGAGCCCAGACTGAGCCGCTCCGATCAGAGCCTGGATCTCCTCGCTCCGGTGGCCGATGACCGGCTGTGTCATCGCGGCCAGCGTCTCCGGCCGGACCTCGGTCGGGCCGGGGAGAAAAAAGCGCCCGTACTCGAGCGTCGTCTTCGATCTATTCTCGATCATCGAGCTCCTCCAATTCGATCTTTACCGATCTCATCGATCTCAGGAGGAGTGCTGCCGCAGGGGACCGGTGTAGTGGGCCGCGGCCAGACCGTCACGCACGGGCAGAAGAACGCTCTCGAAGCGTGGATCTTCCGCCAGACGGCGGTTGAAGAGTCGGATCGCTTCCGTCTCCACATCCCGGGCGGATGCATCGACGACTTTCCCCTCCCAGTACGCGTTGTCTCCCAGCAGGAGACCCCCTGATTTCAGGAGCTTGCAGGCAGAATCCAGATAGTACGGATAACTCTGCTTGTCCGCATCGATGAAGATCAGATCGAAGGAAGCGGCCTGGCCCTGGTCACCGAGGAGGCGTTCCTGGATCACGTTTCGGGCGTCCCCCTCCATAACCTCGATCCGTCTCTCGCCGGCTCGCTCGAAGGCCTCTCGAGCCAGAGCCGCGTGGCGGGGCTCGCTTTCCACGGTGATCAGCCGCGCCTCCGCCGGCAGCAGCGAGATCAACCACAGGGCGGAGTACCCACCGAGGGTGCCCAGCTCCAACAGCTTCTCGGCTCCCGCGAGGCTGGCAAGAACCGCCAGGATACGGCCTTCCAGCGGAGAGATGTGAATCGTCGGGAAGCCGCGTTCCGCCATCTGGGCCCGGATCCAGCGGTGGGTCTCCGTCTCCGGAGCGAACAGCTCCTCGGAGTACTCGAGCAGGGGCGCCATGTCGTTCGGGGGCATCTTCTATCCCTCCGTCCTGCATCTACGGGCCGCGGAGCTGATCCAGACCCTCACGCGGGGCGGGCTGCCAGCCCTTGGATCGGTGCGCACGGCGCGAACAGCCCGCGAGACCATGGTCGCATCCGCCCGTGCGAGGGCACAGACCGTCGGTATGCCCGCAGATCTTAGCGCGGCGGCGTTCTCGGTTCCCATTCCGCGAAGCGTCGTCAGACCCGCGGTCGCGACAAGGTCCGTGGCCCGGTTGACCTCCATACCATGCTCCGAGAGTAGATCGGCGTCGGCCGATGAGAGTGCCTCCACGCTGCGAACACCTGCCGCTTGCAGGCTCCGAAGCTCGCCGGACGTGATGCCAGGTAGCGCCTCCAGCTCGGGATACGTCGAGTCGATCGTCCAGCGTTCCATGCCCAGGGCGACGAAAGCTCCGAACACCAGGGCACTCGCGACGGCCGCACTCCTGGTGGCGGCGGAGGTCGCGGCGGACGGGGAGGCGAAGGCGGTCACGGCCGATTCTGAACCCGCCGGGGGTGCCTCCTCGAAGCTCCCTCCCCAGCCGGGCGCGGCGAGGCCCACGTTGACGAGCGCTTGATACACCACGAAGCAGTCCAGCGCGAAAACCGGAAAGCCCAGGAAGCCCGGTAGCGGCATCTCGAACAGCCGATGTCCCTCCAGGCCCGGGACCGTGTAGATCCACCGGGCCCCGGCGAGGGAGTTGAACGCCTCCCACACCAGCCCCACCGCTGCTCCCGCCACGAGGATCTGGATGATCCGCTCATATCGGCCGTGCTCGAGGTCGGCCAGCAGGGACCGCTCGGGAGCGTGACGGTAGTTCCACGGCTCCAAGACGAGGGTCAGGAACCCCCAGACGAGCGGGAAGAAGAGGCGCGGCTGCCACAGCGCCACGAGGAGGAGCGCGAATCCCGCGCCCACGAGCGCGGCGGAGTGCCGGCTCAGGGGCAGCGCCGGACCCACCCAACCTCTGGCGACGCCCAGTCGCTGGGTCCAGCGGTAGGAGAGGTAGATCGCCGGGAGGACGGTCGCGAAGGCCGTGAAGGCGGCGAGCACCCTCGCCGGACGGCCGGCGGCGGCGAACACGTAGTACCAGTTGGCGAGCCGAAAATTCACCAGCTCAAAGAAGAACCAGAGGGACGCCGACCAGAACAGAAGGCTGATGGCGAGGCGCGCCGACGCCGGCCACCTACCCGTGATGGCCGCGTAGCCGGCGCCCAGCGCAACCAGCGTCGGGTACCAGGCCCAGTGGTAGTACCAGCCGGAAAACGGCTGCACGCCCCTGGCGGCCGCGAGCGTCGCGAAGGCAAGGACGGCAACGGCCATCACGAGCAGCGCCACCGACTCTCGGAGGACACCCGAGTGCCGTCCGGACCCGCTGCGGTTGACGAGGCGGCGTGCCCGGGCAAACTTCACCGCCTCTTCTCCACCGAGCGTGGGCCGCTCGGGAACGGACGCGTCAGCGGAGCCCGTGTTCGGCATGCGGTACATAGCGATGACAACCGTTGCGCCAATGGAGGTCCTGCAACGAGCCAAGGACTTCTACGGCGCTCACACCCGCCTCAAGGTCGGCGAGGAGACGTCCGACTCCGTGACCTTCCGCGGCGCGATAGGCACGGCGACCATCCGGGTGGGCCGCGAGCACGGCCACACGACGGTCCACGCCTCCACGGACCGGGTCGTCGGCCTCGACGTGACCGACGTCACCAAGCGGTTCCTTTACACTCTCAGCGGCGCATAGCATGAGCGACACTCCATCCGATCCCACGACCCGAGGGCCCGGCTCACGGGCCCGGCAAGCCGGCCGGGCCCCTCAGCTCACCGTGCGGCTCATCATGCCCGACCGCTGGCTGGAGCACGTCGCCGAGCTGCCAGCCACCACGACGCTGGCGGAGGCGAAGCGGCTCGGTCTTCAGGCGATGCTTCTTCGCGATACGGACGATCCCGACGACTTCTACGTGGAGTACGCCGAGAAGCGGGTGCCTGAAGAATCCATGACCCTGGCCGAGCTCGGAGTCCAGTCGCGTGAGGTCGTCTCGATTCGCGCGTACGACCTGGGTCATTACCCCCGCTTCGAGGGGTAGATCTCGGCGGCAACCCTCGCGCCCCATTCCGATCTTCTCGAGCACGCGCCCTGCCGAACGGCGCGAGCGGCCTCCGTGGCCAAGCTCGCCGCGGGCGGCTCGGTCATCCCGACAAACCTCCTTCATCCTCGCCGCCTTCGAGGGCCTCCAGCCCCTCGCGCAGGAGCCATGGAACCATGAGCAGCGCTGCGGCGGGATCCGCCCACCACCAGCCGGCGAGCGCGTTCGCGCCGAGGCCCAGTAGCAACGCGAAGGAGAGGTACGCGCAGGCGAGCGTCTCCTTGGCCTCTTGTCGGAGCGCACGACTCCCGAGCTCGTCGGCGGCTCGCAGCTTGCCGATTCCCAACAGAGGCATGATCAGGAGCGAGAGGATCGCGAGCACCACGCCCAGCCAGCTCTCCTGCGGAGCATGGTGGGTCCAGAGGACCCAGACCGACTGGATGATCACGTAGGCAGCCAGTGCGACAAGCGTGACGCCCACGAAGCGGGTCACGCCGGCCTCGACGCTCCGCACCCGGTCAACCTCGGCGCCGCGCGCCTCCAGCCTGAGGCGCCAGAGTACGATGGCAGCCGCGGCGAGCTCGATCACGCTGTCCAGACCGAAGCCGACGAGGGCGATGCTGCCGGCCTGCACCCCTGCGTAGAGGGCGACGCCGGCTTCGACGAGGTTGTAGGCGACGGTGGCGACCGCGAGCCACACGGCTCGGCCGAGCCATCTTCTACGTGCCGAGATCCCGGCTGGGTCGGCCTTCCGCACCTCGGACGGCATCAGTCCACGCCGGCCCGCTCGCTGCGACGCTCCAGGAGCAGCACGTCTCGCCAGCGGCCATCCAGCTTGCCCAGCCTTTCCCGGACGCCAACGAGCCGGAAGCCGGCCCGCTCGTGCAGCCTCAGGCTGCCCGCGTTCTCGGCGAACAGGCCAGCCTGGAGTGTCCAGAAACCGGCATCTTCGGACGCTCGGATCACTCGCGCCAGCAGCGCCGAGCCGAGGCCGTGGCCCCGGCTGGACGCCGCCACGTACACGCTCACCTCGGCGACGCCACCGTAGGCGCAACGATCCGAGATGGGGGTGAGCGCTGCCCAGCCGCGCACGGCTCCATCGACCTCTGCCACGAACCGGCAATCAGAGATGTGAGCGCTGTCCCAGGACTCCCCCGACGGGACTTCAGTCTCGAAGGTCGCGTTCCGGGTGGCGATCCCCTCCGCATAGATGTGGCAGACCGCCTCCCAGTCAGCGGGCTCGAGCGTCCGGATCTTCACGCGCCTCCGCCCATCCTCGACTCGACGGCGACGCCCACCTCCTGCCCGTAGGAAAGCTCCAGCGTGTGGCCGTCGGGGTCTGAGAGCATGGCGAGGCACCCGGCAGGGCCACCCATCTCCCGCAGCGGCTCACGCAGACGCCCCTCCGAGGCGGCGAGCGCGCACTGTTTCTCCAGCTCGGCGCGGGTCGAACA
>JAUVMT010000207.1 GCA_030600085.1 Gemmatimonadales bacterium
AGAGCCTTTACGACTAGAGAAACGAAACCTCAGGGGGAAACCGTCCGAGGCAATGACCGCTGTCGTCAACCTATGTCTTCGAATCGATCACGCCAGGGGTCGGCGGCACCGTCTTGGAGTCTCGAAGGTCTTGGAGCCTTCGCGGCCGACCGCGTCAGCCCAGGAGCCTCTTCAACACGGACCGGAGCCGGCCCTCGTACCGCTTCACCAGCATGACGGAGGCTGGAGAGTAGCGAACGATTTTGGTGGCGATGTCGCCAACCAGGAGCCTGCGGAACAGCGGCTCCTTGGCCGCCCCCAGGACGACGAGATCGAAGTCCTTACTGGCCTTGGCGATGCCGCCGGCCACCGAATCCGACTCGATCAGCAGCTTCTCGACGCCCCCACCGTCCGCGAACCGCTCCAGCGTCTTCTCGATCCACATATCCGCCTGATCCCGCTCCTCCCGCGACGCGTCGGGCGGCACGACGTAGCATGCCGTGACGCTCATCCGATCTGCCTGCGCGAGGATCCCGAGAAACTCGGCGGCCAGCCTGGCGTGCGGTCCGCCTGCCGTCGGGAGCAGAACACGGTGGCGCTCCGACTCCTGGCCGATCTTCAGGAACATGAGATCACAGGGCGCGTGCCGGATCACGTGGTCGGACACCTCACCGAAGATCCGCTCCCGGGTGTTCGTGTAGCCCTTCCAGCCCATCAACAGAAGATCCGGGCGCAGGCGTCGGGCGGCCGACAGAATGCCGTCGTAGATGTGGTGGGCGACGATCACCTCGCAGTCGCACGGCACGCCGTAGCTCGACGCGTGCTCGCGGGCCACCCTGAAGAGGCGATCCTTGTGGTGCACGAAGCGGAGTCCCTCGTGGATCGGAAGCTGCCTCGGCACGTTCACCACGGCCAGGACGACCACCCGCCCGTCGTGCGCGCGCGCGATCGGACACGCCGTGTCCAGCAGCCTGCCCACGTTGTCGGGGTTCGCCACCGGCACCAGCACGCTGTACCCGGTGGGTGCTGCCGGCTCCCGCCCCCCCGGCACGAGGACCTGGGGCGTCTCGTGCACGGCCCGTTTCTCGGCCCAGGCGAAGTAGATGAGGAGGCCGAGCACGATCCAGCCCGCCGTCACGAACCAGGCGAGGGGCTGGAACGTGAACTGGTAGATGGCCAGGAAGACGTTGAGCACTATCCCGAGGATCGGCACGTAGGGATAGAAGGGGACCTTGTAGCGCCGCTTGATCTCGGGCGCCTTACGGCGCAGGACGATCACCGAGAGGTTCACGAGGGCGAAGGTCAGGAGGAAGATGAGGCTGGCCGCCGAGCCGACCGTCTCGATCGGGAGGGTGAGGGCCATCACGAGGAGGATCGCGCCCGTCGCGATGATGGCCACGCGCGGCGTCCGCCGCTTGGGGTCGATCTTGGCGACCGGGTCGGGAAGCCACGCATCACGGGCCATCGAGAAGGCGACGCGTGAAGCGGCCATGACGGTGGCGTTCAGGGCGGACATCGTGGAGAGAAGTCCCCCGACGACGATGACCGCCACGCCGAACGCCGGCATGAAGTCCTCGGCCGCCCGGACGATCGCCGTCTCCTTGTACCTGCCGAGGAACTGCCAGCTCGGCGTGTCACCGGCGTCGACGGCGCCCAGCGAGACGAACAGGATGAGGAGGTACATGGTGAGCGTGATCGCGAGTGCGATGAACGTCGCCCGCGGGATGTTCTTCTTGGGCTCTTTGATCTCTTCGGCCACGGTCGCGATGAGGTCGTAGCCCTGGAAGGCGATGAAGGTGAGTCCCATCGCCACGAGGACCCCCCCGGCACCGAGCGGGAAGAAGGGGTTGAAGCTCTCGGCCGCCGCAGTCGGCTCGGCGGCCACCCGCTTGAGGCCATAGAAGACGAAGATCGCGAGCACGATGAGCTTGGAGACCGTGAGCACGTTCTCGGCGAAACCGGTCACCTCGGCGCCGCGGACGTTCAGGCGAATGAACGCGACGCCGACGAGGACGGTGACAAGGAGCACGGCTGTGTGCTCGCCGATCAGCCCCATCGCCCCGGACGCGAATCCAGGCATGTACTTGAGGAAGAACTCCCAGAAGTACCCGGCGAAGCCGAGGGCGTAGAGGCTGCACGCCACCGTGTAGGCGAACCAGAGCATCCACCCGGCGGTGAAGCCCACCGCTCCGGGGAAGGCCATGCGCACGAAGGAGTAGCCGCCACCCGCCCGAGGGATCGCCGAGGCGAGCTCCGCATAGGCGAAGGCGGTGAGCAGAGTGACGGCGCCGTTGAGGGCGAAGGCGAGGATCGACGCGGGGCCTGATACGCCGGCCGCGATCCCGGTGAGGACGAAGATCCCGGCTCCGATCATGGCGCCGACGCCGATCATGGTGGCGTCGAACAGCCCCAGGTCGCGAGCGAACGTGACTTCGGGGGTTTGGTTGTTGTTGGCCACCCGGGTCAGTACACGTCCGGGTGCCGGTCGTCAATAGATAGCTAGGAGGCAGCCCCGCCGGACGGCTCGCGGTACCGAGCTTGCAGCGCAAAGAGGTCGGATCAGAGCTGTCCAGGTTCGAGAGCCGCGAACCCAGGGATCCGTCCGCACGGAGCCGAGGCGTCGCGTCTCACGCTGGCCAGGTCTAGGTGTCTACCTCGCAAATACAGGCCGTGCCATGATTAGCGAGCTTTTTCGAAACCATCTTATCAATCGAGAGCAAGATGAGCGGGGCGCCACCTTAGCGGTGGTCGCGGCCAGCATCGTGGTCCTCCTGGGGATGGGGGCGCTGGCCGTGGACGTGGGAATGCTTTACACAGTCCGAACCAAACTGCAGGCCACCGCCGATGCTTCGGCCCTGGCGGCAGCGCAGGAGCTACCCGACGCCGCGGACGTAACGTCGATGGCCATCCAGTACGCCACTGCCAACTACGACGAGGGAGCCGTCGTCACCGCGGACGAGGTCGTGCTGGGGAGGTGGGACGAGGTAGCCGGCACCTTCACGCCTGGGGCCAATCCTCCGAACGCCGTGAACGTTACGGCCCGGCGTCAAGGGGCACGCGGTAACGCGGTGCCGACCTTCTTCGCCCGCGTTCTCGGACGAGACTGGGTGGACGTATCGGCCAGGGCGACGGCGACCGGCGTCAACGGGGGCGGAAGCCGGTTCATCATCGACGAGGAGGTCTTCGACAGTGACATTCCGGTCATCGAGGACCTCGCCGACCAGCTCGGAGTGCCTCCCGATGAGCTCATCTCCGACATGGATGGGGACTGGTTCATCGACCTGCCTGCGGGAGTGATCCTGGAGCTACCGTCAGGGCAGGTCGGGGATGAGGGGCTGTTCGACATGACACACCCCAGCTTTCCCTTCCAGGAGAACGAGTCCTTCCAGAACTTCTTGAACTACAACGAGGACTCGAATTCCTGGCGCTACGACCTGCTCGACAAGAGCGAGCTCGACCCCCTTATCGGCGTTCCGGTCGTGAATGACCCTAGCGTGTTCCCATCGTTCGTCACCGACGAGTGCCAGATCAGCCCGCTCTACAAGAGCGACGTGAGCGAGCTCAACCCGGTGGACGGCGATCCAGCCGTGAACGCACTCGGCTGGCGTCGCGGCCTCGTCAGGTTCAAGATCATCGGCGTCGGCGTGGATCCGGACGGACCGGGCAGCGTTCTTCCGAATCTGATCTTCGAGATCTGCCCGCCACTCGACGACATTGAGCTATCCGACATTCACCTGGGCCTCGGCCCGAAGATACGCTTGGTGCAGTAGGGGGGCCGAAGACGGGCCAGGCATGGGGATCGGGACCTGTTCGGCCCCGGTCCCTTCTGTGCAGTGCTGTGTGTCGCTCATGCCGGACCCGCTCTGGAGCGACCCTCGTGGCTGTGCACTGCTTCGAGGATACTTACGAAAACCTACCCTCTCCCCATAGCAACGAACAACCTGAACCGAACAGCCCAGAACAGTGGCGGGTCCACTGGAACACAGCTGCTCTGCCCACTGACAATCCGCAGGTTGAAGCATACGAAATATGCTGGTACGCGACGCCGTAGAGTCTTGATGAGGGGGCGGTTCCTTCGGGGCCGCCCCTGCTGGCATCAAGGGCATCTGACTTTGCCCGTACTTTGCCTGAGCGTGCAGCACCGTAGAGAATACCTGGACGGGAGCTGGGACGAGAACCCGCTTAGCTAAGCCCTATCTTCCATATCGTACCCTATAGTCCACCCGTTTTCGCGGACTTAAAATCCCTTGGGCTTTGGCCCGCGTGGGTTCGATTCCCACCCCCGGCAACGCGCCTCTAGAGGAAAAGAGAGCGAAGGGCGGCCCGAAGGAACCGCCCCCACATCAAGACACTACGGCGTAGCGTACCAGCAAATTACGTATGCTTCAAC
>JAUVMT010000083.1 GCA_030600085.1 Gemmatimonadales bacterium
GAATCGAGTGCGATGTACGGCGCGCCCGGGTCGCCTGCCGATTCCAGTTCGCTACTGGATGGCCTCGTTGACGCGCACCTCTTTGGTGACCACGGTGATTTCGAACTGGCCGGACTCGAGCATCTTTCGGAGCTTCTCCATCTGCCCGCCCATCATCCGCTCGACCATGGCGCGCTGGGTGGCGTCCATCCCCTCCAGGTTCTTCTCCATCTCGGCCAGGCCCCTGCGCGCCTCCTCCATTTCCTCCTCCGACATGCCGGCGGCGAGCCCGGTGGCCGTGATGTGCAGCTGGAAGGGGTGGAGCATCCCCTCCACCTCTCGATAATCCGAGAGAACAGTCACGGCAGTCATGGGCGATGTCTGGCCATCCCTCGTGATCTCGCCTCCCAGCTCCATCTTACGAATGAGATGGTCGTCCGTGTCCACGTAGAGCAATCCCGTCTTGGGGACAAAATCTCCCCGGTCCCCCATCTCCATCTGCTCGTCGAGGTCCAGCCCGCTGAAGTCGCTGATGGCCAGGACGTGACACTGCTCGCCGTCCACGGATTCCGTGCCCTCCAACTCGGCGCGCTCGGCGATCTTCGGGTACATGCGGTAGAAGTTGGACATTCCGCCACTGCTGGCGTCCTCCCGGCCCTTCGGCACGAACACCGTCCGTCCCTCATCATCCTTGGTCCGCACGAAGGTCAGCTCCGTCTCGAACCCCATCGTCTCCTGCACGGTGGTATAGTTCTCGATCCCCTCCATCCGCTGCTCGTATTTCTCGAGGGAGGTCATGAGGATCTCCTTCGCGGACTGCGCGGTGGCGCCTGACGGCAGGGCCAGAACGACCGCGAGCGGCAACAGACGTCGCCCGGCAGAGGTCGACAGGGTCTTCATCAACGGTCCTCCCTCGAATGGCGTCTCGCCGGGCAACCTTACAGTCGGCGTCACGCGAAGCGTGCAGCGAGCTCAGTGGTGACAGAAGAGCCCGGCCGACCATCCGACCGGGCTCACTGGAAAGATGTGGCGCCCGTCTTCCGAGCGTCAAACGGCGTGCGGATCGGGCTAGTCGTCCTCTTCGTCGTCAGGCACGGTGCTCCCGCCGGCGTCCGCCAGGACCATCCACTGGTCGCCGACCTTCACGAGGACCGTGACGTACTCGCCCTCGTCAGCCTCGCCCTCTCCGGGCCCGTCCTGATCGACCGTCCACCAGCCGCGCTCGACCGCCAGATCGCCGGAAGCCGCTACCCAGACCGCTTTCGCTCCCCAATCCGCGGTGGCGTCGGGATTCTCCTCGTACTCCGCGGTCATGTCGGCCAGGATGGCCGCCCGCCCATCGCGCAGGCCGTCGTCTCCGATCGTCCACCCGTCCTCGACGAACAGGGCCGCGACGCCTTCGGCGTCTCTGGCTTGGAAACGCTCCAGCCACGTCAGGTTGACCTGCCGGACGGCGGCCTCCTCGGCCGCCAGGTCGATCGCCGGCTCTTCCTGGGCCGGCGCACCGTCACCGCCACCGTAGCAGGCCGAGAGTCCGGCTGCGAGGAGGCCGGTGAGGCCGGTGATCAGCGCGGTGCGTGTTCTCATCCAGGCTGTCATTGAGCTCTCCTGTGGGCTTGGGGGACGCCGGCGCCGCGCCGGCCGGCCTACCAGCTGGCCATCATCTCTTTGATTGAGTACGCAGGAAGGATATCGACCGGGACCTCTCTCAGGCGAGCCCGGGCCAGCTCGAGCTCGAGCGACGCCTGACCGTAGCGGTCGAAGAACTCCCCCACGCCATCGTAGTCGCCGGTCGCTTGCAGCGTCAGGTAGATGCGGGCGAGCTCCGACATCGCGGCCGGCATCACCTCCTGAGCCACGGTGAACCGCTCCGAGTCCGAGTCGTACTCGATGGCACCCCTCTCGAGGAGGTAGTTGAACTGGCTCAGGCAGCCCTTTCCGTGGGCCTCGGTGATTCCGAATCGCATGCAGCGGAAGAGGTCCGCGACGTGCCCGATGTACACCCGGCGCAGGAACTCCTCCGTGTAGACGCCCCTCTCGGTGAGGACCGCGAGGCTGTGCGTGCCGACGGCGTCGGCCTTCGCCTCCTCGATCGCCGAGTAGCGGTCGCGCAGGGCCTTGTTCACGGTCAGATCCTCGCTGCCCGTCACGTAATCCGGACCGAGGCCGTGCGCGAGCTCGTGCATGAGGACGCGCGTGAAGTACTCCTCGATTCCCACGGCGCCGGCCTGCTCGGGCACGAGGACGTTGAGCGCGATCGGCTGGAGGATCGTCTCGAACTTCGCCTCGATCACGTTCTTGAGCATCACCTTCTTCGAGCCCTCCTGCTCCCGCACGCGCGGGTCGTTCGGAAGGTTGAAGGCGATCGTCTGGACGCCGGCCCGCGTGTCGCCGGCCGCATAGGCCAGGTCCACCACCGAGATCGGTGAGGTGAACGAGCGGTCCAGGTTCTTGTGCTCGTCGGGGATCGGCAGCGCCTGCTCGAGGGCCGGGAGTTGCGATACGAGACCGGCGAGCCGCTCGCTCTCCGCCGGGTCCTTGATGCCGATGAAGGATTCGAAGGCCGCCTTGTAGCCGTACCGGCGGTCCTCGTACACCTCGTAGGGGCCGATCGTCGGATCGATCAGGTTGCCCTCGAGGCGCATCCAGGCCACGTCGCTGTCGAAGTAATCGTTGGAGAGGAAGGCGGCCGCCCTCGACGTGAGGAAGCGGCGAAGGGAGGGGTTCTCGACGGCGCTGGCCGCCTCGCGCAGGGCCGCGGCGGCCGGTGCGAGCCGATCCCGGTACGCCCGGGAGTAGGGGACCGCGGCGATTTCGGTTTCGACCTGCTCGATGACCGTGAAGTAGGACGTGAACGCCTCGCGGTCCTCCGGATGTTCTTGGAGCCACCGCTCGATGCCCTCCTTCGAGACCTCCTCCGCGTAGTAACCGGCGCCCTCTGGCTTGGGGCCGACGTTGAGGAACGGCTCATCCTCCTCCAGTCGATCCCACGGGCCGTACATGATGTCGAAGTACGAACGGGCCGCCTCTATGCCGGGGCCACCCCTCTCCAGCAGCATCCCCTTCAGCTCCGGATTACCCCGCCACACCTGCTCGAGGAAGATGGCGTCCAGGTGGTCGGAAGCCTCGACGAGTTTCTTGAGCGCCACCTTCTGGCCCGGATCCAGGAGATCCTGGTCGAAGGTGAGCGTGACGGGCGCGAACTGGTCCACCCGTCGCTGGAGATCCTCGGGCGTCAAGCCGGGGGCGATCTCCACGAACTCCGGGAGCGTGGCGTGAGCCGGCAGGGCGCTCATGTCCGGTGAGAGGGGCCGCGACGCGGCCGGCTCCCCGACATCGTCGCCGGACGTCCCCGACTCCGGCTCCCGATCGCCGACGCACCCAGAGAGGGCCATCGTCAGGCAGGAGACGAGCAGAGCCGCCGGCCAACTCGCGCTCGTGTGTGTGGGCGTATGGCTTGTCACGGCAGATGCTCCGTGGGTTCTGTTCACGTGGACTTTGCCCGCTCTCGCCGAATTGCCGTAAACAGGATGATCCCCAGGCCGCCCCAGACGAAGCCGAGGATCAGGATCATCGTGACTACGGCGGTGGCAGACATGCTCTCCATTATGGGGTCAGCGGTCCCTTCCTTCCAGATCGAGATCACCCGCGATCTCTCGCATCGCGTCGATCACGAACTGAATGTGATCGGTCATCTCCGCGCCAAGATCCTCGGCCGCCGCCCGCATCGCCTCGCGGTCCACGGCTGCGGCGAAAGACCGGTCCTTCATCTTCTTCTTCACGGACTTCGGCTTGAGGTCGCTGATCCCGTTCGGTCGAACCAGCGAGCAGGCGACGACGAATCCCGTGAGCTCGTCGACCGCTCGCAGCGTCCTCTCCATGCGCGTCTCAGGATCCACGCCCGTGTACTCGGCGTGCGACATGATCGCCCGCAGAACGTCGTCGGGAACCCCCTGTTCTCTCAGGATCTCCTGCCCGGCCGATGGATGCCCCTCCGTCGGGCTGTGATCCGCGTTGGGCCAGCGTTCGTAGTCGAAGTCGTGAAGCAGACCGGTGAGGCCCCACCGCTCCTCGTCCTCCTCGAACTTGCGGGCGTAGGCCCGCATCGCCGCCTCCACGGCATACATGTGCTTCCGGAGGTTCTTGTTCTCCGTGTACTCGTGGACGATCGCGAGGGCCTCCTCGCGAGACAGGGTCTCAGACATGCCACCTCACCTCCTTCTTGGACCGCCCCTTCGTATGGAGGACTGCGCGGCGGCGAACTAGTGGTCGTCCAACAGTTCGGCGCGAGTCACGGCGCCCCGTCCAAACCGCTTCTTCAGCGCATCCACAGCCCGCGCGACCTGACGATCCCCTCCCTCGGCAGCCTCGAAGAGGGAGAGCTGTCCCCGGCCTTCCGAGACGAGGCCGGAGAGGCTCACGCCGACGAGTCGGACGCGGCGACGCTTCCTGTCCGCCTCGCGCAAGAGCCTCGCGGCCACCGGCCATATCCCCTCGAAGGTGTTCACGGGTCGCGGAAGGCTCACCTGCCGCGTTACCGTCTCGAACCCCTCCCAACGGAGTTTCACCGTCACCGTCGATCCCGCAAGGTCCCGGCGTCGGAGTGCCGTCGCCACCTGTTCGCAGAGCCGGAGGAGTGTGCGCTCCACCGCCCTGCGATCCATGACGTCCGCGTCGAACGTGATCTCCTTGCCCAGCGACTTGCGCGCCCGCTCGGAACGGACAGGCCGCTCGTCCACTCCTCGGCAGAGCCGATAGAAGCGGCCACCGGCAGCTTCCCCGAAAAGTCGGACGAGCTCCTCGCGACCACGGGCCTGCATGTCTCCGAAGGTCCGG
The DNA here is from genome assembly GCA_030600085.1 of Gemmatimonadales bacterium. Lineage (GTDB taxonomy): Bacteria > Gemmatimonadota > Gemmatimonadetes > Palauibacterales > Palauibacteraceae. The sequence continues at coordinate 4,816 of JAUVMT010000083.1, forward strand.
ATGCCAACAGCGTACAACCGCTCCAACGTCTTCGGACCCGCTCCCCAGAGTCTCTCGATCGCCAGAGGAGCGAGGAACTCGACTTCCGATCCCGGGTCGACTACCATGAGTCCGTCCGGCTTCTCGAGGTCGCTCGCGAGCTTCGCCAAGAACTTCACCGGCGCGACGCCCACCGACGCGCTCAGCGATTCTTCTCCGCGTATCTCGTTCTTGACCGAGCGAGCGATCGCCCGCCCGTCCCCGAAGAGAGCTCCGCTCGCCGTCACGTCCAGGAACGCCTCGTCGATGCTCAGCGGCTCGACGAGATCCGTGTATCGATCGAAGACCTCGAAGATGCGGCCGGAAACCTCTGAGTACAGCGAGCCTCTGGGCCTGACGAAGGCGGCGTGCGGACAGCGGCGGTAGGCCTCGGAGATCGGCATGGCGGAGCGGATGCCGTATTGGCGCGCCTCGTAACCGGCTGCCGCCACGACGCCCCGCCCGCGTCCCCCCTTCGGATCCGCGCCTACCACGACGGGCCGACCGACAAGGTCGGGATTCTCCCGCACCTCGATCGCCGCGTAGAAGGCATCCATGTCGACGTGGAGGATCGTCCTCGCCGAGTTCAACGCTCGACTCCCGCGGCGATTCTCTCCCTCAGGATGCGCAGCGCCCGGCCCGGCTCGTTCGATATCAGACCGTCGACCCCCCAGTCCCACAAACGGCGCATCGCGTCGGGCCGGTTGACCGTCCAGACGAAGACGCCGAGCCCGTCGCGGTGAGCCCGACGCACGAATCTGGGGGTGACGATCCGAATCCCCCGGAAGCGCTCGGGCACCATCACGGCATCGGCGTCCGGCACGGAGGCGCTGGCGAGACCGACCTTGCCGAGCAGCACGTAGTGGCGGAGCTCTTGCTCGCTCGCGCATCGCCAGGATGCGTGCGGCGCGGCGGGCTCCAGGGCGCTACGCGCGAAGGAGCCGACCAGTGTGCGTGCGGCGACGTCGTGCTCGGACAGCCAGCCGGGAAGCCGGTCTCCGGCGCGCTGCGACTTGATGTCCATGACGACGGGGACGTCATCGCCGATCTCCGCGAATGCCTCCGTCAGAGTGGGGATCCGAACGCCGCGAGCCCGGAACGGGAACGGGCCGCCACCGTTCGAGGTGAAGCGGTATCCGGCGTCGAGACGTCGCGCTTCCTCCAACGGCATGTCGTCGATCCGACCGGAGCCGTCCGTGGTCCGATCGACCGTCGAATCGTGCAGGAGGACGAGTTGACCGTCGCTGGTACATTGAACGTCGAACTCCACCGCGTGCGCCCCGGCGCGAACGGCATGACGCAGTGAGGGTAGGGTGTTCTCCGGTGCCACACCTGCCGCGCCGCGGTGCCCGACGACTCGAATGGAGGATCCGGGCCCGAAAGTCATCCGAAGAAGTTAAGCGCGGCCGTGTGTTGCCGCCCGGAGCAGCCGCAGGCTACCATTTCGGGCCCGATAACTCCTCGACGAGACCACGTATCCGACGGATAGACTCAGACAAGATCGGAATGACGAACGGCGAAATCGCGGGCGGATATCCGCCGGACCTGATGAACAAGCTCACGTCGCTGTGCAAGCGGCGCGGATTCATCTTTCAGTCCTCCGAGATCTACGGGGGCGTGGGGTCCGTGTACGACTACGGCCCGCTCGGGGTGGAACTCAAGAACAACATCCGCGCTGCCTGGTGGCAAGAGATGGTGCACCGCAGGCCCGACGTCGAGGGCATGGATGCGGGAATCCTCATGAACCCCCGCGTGTGGGAGGCCAGCGGCCACGTGGAGGGCTTCACGGATCCGCTCGTCGAGTGCCGCAACTGCCACCGTCGCTTCCGCGCGGATGAGCTCGATGGCGTTCAATGCCCCTCCTGCGGGATGTCCGGAACGTTCACGGAGCCGCGCCAATTCAACCTGATGTTCCACACCTTCATGGGACCGGTCCAGGACAAGGCATCCACCGTCTATCTCAGGCCCGAAACCGCACAGGGGATATACGTCAACTTCCGCAACGTCCAGGAGACGGCGCGGCAGAAAGTTCCCTTCGGGATCGCCCAGATAGGGAAGGCGTTCAGGAACGAGATCACTCCCGGCAACTTCATCTTCCGTATGCGGGAGTTCGAGCAGATGGAGATGCAGTACTTCGTCGAGCCGAGCACCGACACGGAGTGGTTCGAGATGTGGAAACAGCGCCGCATGGAGTGGGTTCGCGGCCTCGGCGTGACCCCGGAGCGGCTCCGCTTTCACGAGCACGGCCCCGACGAGCTGGCCCACTACGCGAAGACCGCGTTCGACATCCAGTACCTCTTCCCCTTCGGGTGGCAGGAGATCGAGGGTATCCACAACCGGACCGATTTCGACCTGTCGCGCCACCAAGAGTACTCGGGCAAGAAACTGGAGTACTTCGATCCCGCGAGCGGCGACCGCTTCATTCCGTTCGTCATCGAGACATCGGCGGGGCTCGACCGCACGCTCCTCGTCGTCCTCGCCGATGCGTATACGGAAGAGGAGATCGAAGGTGAGCAGCGCGTACTCCTCCGGCTTCACCCCCGCCTGGCTCCGATCAAGGCGGCCGTCTTCCCTCTCGTGAAGAAGGACGGAATGCCGGACGTGGCGAAACGGGTGGCCGATGCGCTCCGCGAGGTGGTCACCGTCTTCTACGACGAAGCCGGCTCCATCGGCAGACGCTATCGTCGGCAGGACGAGGCCGGCACGCCGTACTGCATCACGATCGACGGCCAGACGCTCGAGGACGAGACGGTCACCGTTCGCGACCGGGACTCGCTCCGGCAGGAGCGGGTCGGCGTCAACCGCCTGCCAAGCCACCTGCAGGCCTTGCTCAAAGCCGCCTCCCCGTGACCGCCATCTTGCCTGCAGACCGTCTCCCGGTCCGCGGCCCATGGGCCGCTCGCGCCGTGCGTCGCGACGGCCAACCAGCCCTGAGCGCTTGAGCCTCACCCTGGATGAGCTTCGCCTGAGGGCGGAGCGCTTTCTCGCGCGCGCCCGCGAGGAAAGGTACCTCTCCGAGGCTGGCCTGAAGACCAGGCCGCAGCTCGAGGAGCTCTACGACTCCGACCCGCTGCTGGACATCTCGGTCTCGATGCCCGTCGTGGAGAGAGCTCTGGCCGAATCCTCGGGTGGAGAGGAGCGCCGGCTCCGGCTACTGCTCGAGTGGTTGGCCACCCGGCACCTGCAGCGGGTGCGCGCGCCGCTGGACGACGAGCTCTACGCCTGGGAGAACACGACGACGTTCGACGTCGACGGCCACGAGCGACCGCTCACGGGCGTTCTCGATCTGTTGCGGAACTCCGAGCGCGGCCTGGCGCGGGAATTGGAGGAGCGAAGGAACCGGGAGCTCGAGGAAGTCGCACCCGTACTCATGGACCGGAACTACAGAGTACGGCAGGCGGCCGAGGGGTTGGGATACGGTGCCTATGTCGATGCGTGCTCCCGGCTGGCGGGTTTCAGCCTCAGGGTGGCGGGACGGCAGGCCCGCCAGGTCCTGGACCAGACCGAGGAGGTCTTTCGCGAAGGGCTCGTCTACCATCTGCGAACCTGGCTTGATCTCTCCCCGGCCGATGCAGAGCGATCCGACATGCGAAGGCTGCGCCGCATGGCGTGGCTGGACGACGCGTTCAGGCCGCGAGAGGTTCTGGAATCGACCGCCCGAGACCTCTCCGCTCTCTCGATTCCTCTGGAGGCGAAGGGTCGGATCAGGCTGGATCGCGAAGCTCGTCCGCTGAAGCGCGCCCGTGCCTTCTTCGCGGCGCTGCGCGTAC
>JAUVMT010000194.1 GCA_030600085.1 Gemmatimonadales bacterium
CGATCGTACACGACCTGAAGCCGCTCCCGCTGTTCATCGCTCAGAGTCAGCTCCAAAGCCAGTTCGAGCACGTGGCGAGGCCCGGGCACGCCGTTCAGCTCCGCCGCTTTGGCGAAGCCGAGGCCAGCTCCGTCGAGCAAGCCGGCGACCTCCTCTGGCGCCAGAGCCTTGATCGCGCGATCAGTCTCGTCCGCGTAGGGCGAGAGCCCTTCTTGTGCAAAAGCGGTGCGGGCTGCCGATCCGAGGGCAGTCATCGCACAGAGCCAGAGAACCACACCTCGCGTCTCAACCATTCTCTTCTTCCTCATCCGTGCTATGCCAACGTGCCTTCGCGCTACTCCAGCCTGCTCGTCGCCATGCCAACCTGCGGGAGCCTCAACGCTCCGCCACGTGGCGCCCCGCCCGAAGCGCCGGACCGGTACGCACCCGTGAGAGCATCCGCTGAACGGCAGGCACACGCGCCAGCAACAGCAGGCCGATGACGGCCCCGAAGATGAGTGGCTCGCGCGTGTCGGCCTTGACCTTCCAGTAGAAGTGCAGGACGCCGAGCGCGGAAGCCAGGTAGATGAGCCGGTGAAGGCGCTGCCACCTCGCGCCCAGACGGCGGATCCACCCTCGCGTGGACGTAAGGGCCAGTGTCAGGAGAAGCAGCCAGGCCGCGAAGCCGACGGTGATGAACGGTCGCTCCGCGATATCCTCCAGGATGTATTCCCACGCGAGCCATTGATCCAGCACCAGGTAGGTGCTGAAGTGGAGGGTGAGGTAGAAGAAGGCGAATAGACCCACGAGACGCCGGTAGCGCACGATCGAATGCCAGCCCGTGAGCCGCCGCACCGGCGTGATCGCCAGCGTCGTCGTGAGCAGCACCAGACCCCACCAGCCGTTCCGGTGGAGCACCTCTTCGATCGGGTTCGCGCCAAGTTCGCCTTGTGTCGCCCGCCAGACCAGCCAGGCCGCCGGCGTCAGGGCGGAGACCCAGATGGCGGCCTTCGCGGCGGCCCGACGGCGATGGGCCGAAGAGGCCATCAGGAAGAGGCCATTAGAACGAGCGGCGCAGGTCCATGCCGGCATACAGCTGCTCGACCTGCTCGGCATATCCGTTGAACATCAGGGTCGGACGCTTCCTGAGCTGGCCCAGGCGGCGCTCTCGGGCCTGGCTCCAGCGCGGGTGATCCACTTCCGGGTTCACGTTGGCGAAGAAGCCGTACTCGCGGGGAGCCGCCACGGCCCAGGCCGTGGCCGGCATCTCTTCCGTGAGTCGAAGGTGGACGATGGACTTGATGCTCTTGAAACCATACTTCCAGGGCACCACGAGCCGAAGCGGCGCTCCGTTCTGGTTGGGCAGGTCGCGGCCGTACACGCCTGTGGCCAGGAGGGCGAGGGGATGCATCGCCTCGTCCAGCCGGAGCCCCTCCACGTACGGCCAGTCCAGCACGCCGCGCCGCTGCCCGGGCATCTGCTCGGGGTCGTGAAGCGTCGTGAACTCCACGAAACGCGCCTTACCGGTGGGCTCGACGCGCCGGATGAGATCCGCCAGCGGAAAGCCGCGCCAGGGAACGACCATGGACCAGGCTTCGACGCAGCGGAGCCGGTACACCCGATCCTCCAGTCGGTGTGGGGAGACGAAGTCTTCGAGGTCGTAGATGGCGGGTCGAGCAACCTCCCCGTCGACCGCGATCGACCAGGGACGAGGGCGGAGCGTGTGCGCGTTCTTGGCCGGATCCTCCTTCCCGGTGCCGAACTCGTAGAAGTTGTTGTAGGTGGTGACGTCCTCGTAGCGCGTCAGCGGCTCGTCGAGCTCGGATCGGACGGCGCTCCAGTCGCGCTCCTGGATGCCCGACTGGCCCGGGGCACCTGACCGCCCCGCTTCGCCCGACCCGCCCGAGTCGCTCAGCTCCTCGGAGCGTCCCGGGGACGGAGCGCAGGCGAGCAGCGACGGCGACACCGCCGCGGCTGCGGCGAGCTTCGCCGCTCGCCCAACGAATCTGCGGCGGTTCATATAGATCCGTTCGGGCGTGATCTCCGAGGAACGGATCTCGTCGGATCCGTGGATGTGGATTCGCAAGCGACCGCCCTCCTCTCTGCCCATGACCGCGGACCGGGGCGAACACCCGGTACGCCCGATCCTCTTACTTACCGCGGTCCGGCGTCCAGGTTCGCCGCGGACACGGGGGCCTCCTGCTGTTGAGCCGGAGGCGAGACCCCGAGCAGGCGTAGTATGCGAAGAATCCCCGTCGCGTGGAGTGCTGGCTGGTCTCACATCGATTCAGTTGATCTCGCGCCGATCTGCTGCTGGTGATCGCTGAACTGTCACGCGGAAGCCGGTGGGGCCGAACCGCCGCGGGGCGTTTAGTCGCCGGGCTCCCGCTGATTCAGGAGCGAGCGATACGGTGGTGACTTTCCGGACGAATCCGGAAGTATCGCATCTACGAGCTCGACCTCGAGCTCGGCCGCCTCACCGATCAGCTCCCGGACAACCGTGTGCAGCTCAGCCGGCGCCGGAGGGGCTGACGGCTCGGGCACGACCCGCAGCAGGATACGGTCCGTCCGCTCTTGGACGAGCTGGTACTGCCTGATCCGGCCGCCTGCCGCCGCGGCCAATCGCAGCCCGATCTCGTGGGCGTGGATCGAACGGCCGTCGGGCAGCGGAAAGTACTCGAAGGTTCGGCCTTCGATCGCTAGGATTGTCGAGAATGGAGCGCCGCACCGACAAGCGGCGCGACCGCGCACCACGAGATCGCCCAGCTTGTAGCGGATGAAGGGCATCGCGTACGAGTAAAGGCCCGTCACGACCACCTCTCCACGCTCCCCTTCGGCCGCCGGCCGGCCGTCCACGATCACCTCGAAGATCAGGGCGTCGTCGCAGGTGTGTATCGCCCCTGTGTGGACGCACTCCCAGGCGACCAGGTTGAGCTCGTGAGTTCCGTAGAAGTCGTAGACGGGTACCCCGAAGCCTTCTTCGATCCGGCGCCTCAACTGGGGGGTTAGCACCTCCGCTCCAGTCATCAGGAAGCGCGGACTCAAGCTCGTCGACTCGCGCTCCCGGCGGAGATCTGCCACTCGCGCCAGCGCACCGGGATATCCGTGAAGGACATCGGGCCTCAGTTCCTCCAGCTGCGGCAGCAGCTCTCGGGGTGGCAGGAAGACGTCGACGCGGGTGTGGCGATGCAGACCGGCAGCCCCGAGGGCTCGCCCCATGGCCTTGCTGTCTCGGGAATCGTTTTCGCGAACAACGCCGACCGACACCCGACGATCCCTAGCCCGCAGACCAATCGACCGCCAGGCCCGGAGGCGAAACAGGTGAAGCAGGCTTTGTTCGGTCCAGGCTCGGCGGACGACCAGCGGCGTTCCGCTCGAGCCGCTGGTTCGCCGGCGTATCAATCGCTTGGGGTCGAATCGACTGGAGATGACCTCGGCATCCGGAAGACAGCGTAGGGCATCCTTCTCGGTAATCGGTATCAGAGCGAGGTCCTCGAGCGTCCGAATCTCGTGCGGGGAAGCGCCGGCTCGATCAAAGAGGCGACGATAGTATGGAACCGTGGCACCGGCGTGAGCGACGAGCTCCCGAAGTCGAGAGACCTGGTACGCCGTCATTTCGGACGGCGACTTCTTGAGGGCGAGCGCGCGAACCAGCCCGCGGCCCGTGGGAAGCGTCCTTGGCCGCACGCTCGTCACCGAGCGGGATTACCGGCGCGTGCCACCATGGCCGGTTCGGCGGGCAACTGAACTCGACGGGCCACCTCCCCCCGCTCGTCACCCCCCATGAGCATGCGTCCCGCCTTGCGCAGCGTGTGGGCCCACTGCGTGAGAAACGGCTTCGGATCTCGTGGAGACCACACGGCGTAGGTCTTGGGCCCCCTGTAGCTCCGCCAGAACTCCGACCGATTCAAACCCTCGCGACGGCCGCACCAGGCCGAGTAGAGCAGGTCGGCGTGCAGGTGAATCCAGACGCCCTCCCATCCGTTCGGCTCGTCGCCCGCCGCTTCCCCCGAAACGGCCTCGCTGAATGCCAGTAGGGGGTGGTTGATGCCCGCACGCCGGGCGAGACCATGACCCAGAGGACAACGTCCGTTCACCTCGATAAGCCGGAATCGTCCGTCCCGAGGATCGAGCTTGTAGGACACGCTCGCGATCCCTCGCCACCCCATGTAACGCAGCAGCTCGACGCTGGGCTCGGTCAATTCCGAAGCCTCGACCGTCTCGGCCGCCCGACCCACGCCGAAGCGTGGAGGCGAAAGGCGAAGTTTTCGCTTGAAGAAGACGCCGGTCGGCTGCCCCGAGCGTGTCATGTAGAGCTGACAGTCGAAAAGGAGGTTGTCGGGGCCCGGTATATAGTCGTAGAGGCCGCAGCGAATCCGTGCCGACTCCACACGCTCGACCGCGCGAGAAAGTTCGCGCGAATTACGCGCGAGAAAGAGCTTCGTGCCGAACCTGGCAGAGAACAAATGGCCCTCGAGCGGCTTCACCAGGACCGGGTACGTGACGTCCAGGTTTCGGATATTCTCGCACTCGGCCGGACCGTAGGAACGCGCCGTGTCCACCCCCACCTTCCCGGCAGCAGCATACGTGAGGTCCTTGTCCACCAGCTGCCGCGTGACTTCCCAAGGCGGCTGGATCAGTCTGAAATCAGGTGCTAGACGCTCGTGGTGTTGGGCCAGGACCTTTAGCGCGTCATCGTTCGTGGGGAGGATCGCCCAGCCGCGCCAATCCGCCTTATGCTGCTCCAGCAGCTCGATGAGGGACTCGGGACGCTCGGCAAGCTCCCCAAGTCGGTAATGTCGGCGAACGTAGCGGGAGTGCTGTGCGATATCCTCCGGCATCGTAAGAACGACGTCCACGGGGACGCCCCGCGTGGCCAACGCCCGCACGGCACCGACCCCGTTGGCGTAGCCACCGACGACGATCGCTCCAGGTTCAGACATGGGA
>JAUVMT010000174.1 GCA_030600085.1 Gemmatimonadales bacterium
GCCCGCATGTGAACCCTACTTCCGAGTCTCGGCGCGAAGCCTAAAAAAGCGGGCGACCGGTCTCGAACCGGCGACCTTCAGCTTGGGAAGCTGACGCTCTGCCAACTGAGCTACGCCCGCACAACTCCAGCAACCATACTGCGGCTCGCACCTTCCCCACGCGACCCTCTCCACAACCTCTCAGGACCTCCCACCACCGAGCGCCGCGGGGCTCTCCCGAGCGAGGGCACTGGCCCAAGGCTGGTCCGGGCGCCCTGAGGAGACCCCGTAGCGCAGCGCGGAGGCTCCAAAGATCAGGCGGCCGCGACTCGCGCAGCGGAGAACCCGCGGCGCCCGCCGGGGGGAATCGCGAGAACCAATGGGGCGGGAGGGACTCGAACCCCCGACTTCTGCGATGTGAACGCAGCGCTCTAGCCAGCTGAGCTACCGCCCCCGGTCGACGTCCGTGCGGACGCTCGGAGAACCCCGAGAAACCTGAGGACCGACGGTCGAAACGTGTCGGTCCTCGAAGAGCGGGCGACCGGATTCGAACCGGCGACCTCAACCTTGGCAAGGTTGCGCTCTACCAGCTGAGCTACGCCCGCGCGCCTGTGCCGGAGAGGTACCTCCAGAGGCAAAAAAGGAGCCGCTTGTCCCCGCGGCTCCCATGCCCGAAAGCTATCTGCTTTGCAGTGACTGTCAACGTTGCTGAGTTGCCATATGGCCACCGCGGTCGCGCCCTCCCACCACCGCCGCGACGTTCCCGGAGGTGCCCATCGGACGCTCAGGCCCTCCACGGCGTGAGAAGCCGGCGCAAGGCAGCGGGGTTGTCGAGAGCCAACCGGAGAAACGACTTCTCGGCATGGGCGCGTGTGCTGATGTAGCACCTCGTGCAGCTGTTCTGCTTGGTGAAGTTCTCGAGCATGTCCTCCTGGCGGTCGAAGTACGCCATGACCATCGCGCACGGCGTCATCCGTCCGTCCGGGTTTACGACCAGGAAGCGGCGACCCGCCTCGCAGCCGGGAATCCCCTCTTCGGAGAGGAAGCGGTAGAACTCCCTCAGCGTCCGCGCCGACGTGTAGACCGGATAGCCCGCGCGCCGCATGTCGATCACCTCCTCGATCACCTTTCGGAGATCCTCGAGCCCGTCGCCGCTGACGAGGCCGCTCCGGTCCTGTACGCGCAGATGCGTGTAGACGGAGAAGTTGATCGCCAGACCCCACACCTTCGCGAGCCGGACCATGTCGGGCACATCGCGATAGTTCCAGGCCGAGATGCACACGTTGAGGCTGACATCATCTCTGTCCGACGTGCGGGCCAGCTCTGGCAATACCTGCGACATCTTCTCGAAGAGACCCGGAATGCGGCGGAAGTCGGAGTGGCGATCATCGGGATAGTCGAGCGACACGGAAAGCTGATGCATTCCCGCTTTCTTGAGCTTGAAGAAGCGCTCAGGCGTGAGCTGCGACGCGTTCGTCACCACGACCATCCACGGAAGCCCACCGGGGTGCGCGATCGACTCGAGAATCTCGTAGATGTCACCCCGAGCGAGGGGCTCGCCGCCCGAGACGTTGACGACCACGGGCTTGAGGTCACGGCTGATGGCACCGTACTCGGCCGGCTCCAGCCTCTTCTCCTTGATCGGACCGCCCCAGTTGCAGTGCCAGCAGTTCGCCGTACACGCGTGGGTGATCTCGAAGGAGACCGTCAGCGGCTTGTTCTGGATCGTGTTCAGCACGGCCCGCCAGACCATCTGCGCCCCGACGCGCCCGGAGACGTTCATGGCCCGGCCTCGGCGGCCTCGACCTGGGCCTGCTCCGACCGGCCGCCCACCGCCGCGCGGTTTCCGCGTCGCCGCACGGCCTCGCGCAGCTTCCTGGCCAGGGCCGGCAGGGCCTTGATCATGTAGAGGTTGATGACCACCAGGAACGCCGCGAAGAGGAGCCAGTTGGGGATGTCGGTAACGGCTCCCAGCCAGGCGAGGAGGAAGTAGCGCGGATAGCGCGCGACGACCAGGGCCGCGAGGTACTTCTTCAGCGGGTAATGGATCGAGAAGCTCAGGAACTTGAACGGGAAGAAGGGGATCGGCGTAAAGCCGGCCACCACGAGCGTCGCGAACGGATACTTCAGGAAGTAATCGATCGTCCGCTTGTAGAGCTTCTTGTCCTTGTAGGCGACGACGGTGCGGTGGTTCAGCAAGGGCACGAAGACGGTATGATCCATGACGCCAGCCACGACCGTCCCGACCGTCGCGGCAGCCGCCGCCAACCACAGGTTCGCGAACTTTCCGAAGTAGATGAGCACCGGCTCGTGTGGAAAGAATGAGATCGCCGCGTTCGCCGGGATCGAGTAGAAAGCCAGGTAGATGTAGCTCTCGGAACGGAAGTCTTGAAGGATCAGGTAGGTCGTCACCAGCCCGATCAGGACCATGACGCCGCCCAGGATCCAGACCTTCGGACCGAGGCGGTCGTAGACCGGACCGGCCTGGCTCTCCCGAAGGCTCTCTTCCCGTTCCCGCGCGCTTCTCGCCATCTATCCCCGCGTATGTCTCCAAGAGGCGTGGGCCGTGCTCGGCCGCCCGATGCTATCCGCGCCGCCGCGCCACGGCAAGGAAAAACCGGCGATCAAGAGTCGCCTGGTACGACTACCGGCGATGCAGATCCCTTTTCTCACGCCGATACAGACGTAATGTTCCGGGTCGAACCCGCGGTCGAAGGCCAAGTCTCGGCCGATGCCACTCCAGTCCACGCCGTTGCGAGGCGATGCCGGTGAGCTCGAAGACCTGTACCGAATGCGGAGCGAAGCTACCGCAAGAAGACCAGACGTGCGCCAAGTGCGGAACCGCCTTTTCCTACGAGCCTGCCGAGGCGGCGGTCGGCTGCGCCGTGTGCGAGGCGGTGATCGATGCGTACGTCGAGACCTGCCCGGCGTGCGGCGAGACGGGCTATCCGGCGCTGCGGCCTCGCCGGGGCAAGCGCTGGCTGGGAGCTCCCGATGACGGATGAGGAACGCCCCCCCGACGCTCAACACGAACGAACCACACCCTTCCTGCTGGCCGGTTTCGAGCGTCGGGTCCTGCCGCGCCTGGCCGGAGCCCTTCCCGCGTGGGTCGTCCCGGACCACCTCACGGCGCTGGGCCTCCTCTCATCCACCTGGATCGCGGTCGCGTACATCCTCTCGAACCGCAACCCGGCCTGGCTCTGGGGCGCGAGCCTCGGGCTCGTCGTACAGTGGTACGGCGACAGTCTCGACGGGACGCTGGCGCGTGTACGCAAGATCGAGCGCCCACGATACGGCTACTACCTCGACCACATAACGGACGCCTACTCCACCGCCGCGATCGGGATCGGACTCGGCCTCTCCCCGTACATGCTTCTCTCGATCGGGCTCGCGGTCGTCATCATCTATCTGATCATGTCGATCAACGTCTACCTGGAAACCTACGTGCTCGGCGAGTTTCGGCTCGGGTACGCCGTTCTGGGGCCGACGGAGGCCAGGGTGGTGCTCATCGCGATAAACACGGTGGCCATCGTGCTCGGGCCGATGCGCTTCGGTATTGCCGGCGTTTCGCTGACGCTGTTCGATATCTTCGGGGCGGTCGGCGTCCTGGCGATGTTCGTCCTCCTGCTCATCCGCGTCGGTGGAAACCTCCGAGCCCTCGCCCGCCTGGAGCCACCTCGCCGCTCGGCATGACCGGCGAACCGGGCGCAGTGCTCGACCGGTTCCGCGTCGTTCTCCAGGAGCCGCAGGACCTCGTCAACATCGCCCTCGTCGTGCGCGCGATGAAGAACATGGGGCTCGGCCGGCTCCGACTCGTTCGCCCGGCCGAGTTCGACGCCTACCGCATCGAGGGCATCGCTCACGATACGGAGGATCTCGTGGCGCGCACGGAGTTGCACGACGATCTGGCCTCGGCGGTGGCGGACACCCAGCTCGTCGTCGGCACGTCGGCTCGGCGGCGGTCCAGCAAGCAGCAGTGGATGTTCGCCGGCGAGGCGGGCCTGCAGCTCGTCGAGAGGGCTCTCCAGGGCAGTAGGATCGCGCTTGTCTTCGGCCCCGAGCACCGAGGTCTCTCCAATGCCGAGCTGGATGTGTGCGAGGCGGTCATCAACGTGCCCGCGAACCCGGAACACAGCTCCCTCAACCTCGGACACGCGGCTTTGATCGTCTTCTACGAGCTCCGGAACGCGGCGGTGGAGCTGACCGGCTCGGAGGAGCCCGATCTCGGGCAAAAACGGCAGCGTCGAGTGCCTTCGGCATCCAGCGAAGAGCTCGAGCGATTCTTCGAGCTATGGCGGCAGGCCATGGAGACGCTGGGCCTGTTCACCGGCGCCGATCCTGTCCCGAAGATGAGGAGCTTTCGGGCGATCGTTCAGCGCGCGGCCCCTGACCGAAGGGAGCTCGGACTTCTGGAGGCTACGGCGTTCGAGGTCATCCACTACGAACGGAGGTTGCGCGAGCGACTTGGCGGTAGGGCCGAGTCGGCGGAGGATAGCGAGAGCTCTGGGCGCCAGGGGGACCAGGGGGACCAGAGCTCGGGGGAGACTTCGACGGAGCCGAAGGCCCCTCGGAGCTAGAGCTTCGAGAGTGCCCGCTCGATCAACTCGTCGTTCGAGTCGTGGCGCTGCATGAGCCCGAGGAGCTCGGACATCGCGTCGACGGGGGTAAGGTTGTTCAGCTCTCGGCGCATCGCATGTGACACCGTGAGAGCGTCATCGCTCAGCAGCAGTTCCTCCCGCCGCGTCGCGCTCCCGGCTAGATCGATCGCCGGGAAGGTCCGCCGATCGGCGAGCTCTCGACTCAGCAAGAGCTCGCTGTTGCCGGTTCCCTTGAACTCCTCGAAGATCACCTGGTCCATTCGTGAGCCCGTATCGACCAGCGCCGTGGCGATGATCGTGAGCGAGCCACCGCCCTGATCGGGAGAGATCTTGCGGGCGCTGCCCAGGAAGCGCTTCGGCTTTTCCAAAGAGCCGGCGTCCAGTCCGCCCGAGAGCGTTCTCCCCGTCCCCTCCTCGACCGAGTTGTAGCCGCGAGCAAGCCGCGTGATCGAGTCCAGGACGAGAACCACGTCTTCACCCATCTCCGCGCGTCGGCGCGCCCGCTCGAGGGTCGACTCGGCGACCGCTACGTGGCGCTGGGCGGGGTGGTCGAAGCTCGACGAGATGACCTCGCCGAAGCCGCACGCCTCCATCTCGGTCACCTCCTCAGGACGCTCGTCGACGAGAAGGATGAAAAGGGTGGCGTTCGGGTGGTTGGTCACGATGCCTTCCGCGATGGCCTGGAGCACCATGGTCTTCCCGGCTTTGGCCGGCGCCACGATCAACGCGCGC
>JAUVMT010000167.1 GCA_030600085.1 Gemmatimonadales bacterium
CGGTACGGAGCCGAGGAGATCCTGAAGTACATGGGCGAGCTGACCGACTACTCCGAGCGGGTCGCCCGCCACTTCCTGGCCTCCCTGCCGGATGGCCGGTACCGCTTCGAGGATGCCCTGGACGATGATGGGGTGAGCGAAGAGCCCGTCCCCATCGTCGCGGCGGTGACCATCGACGGGGACGAGGCGGAAGTCGACTTCACCGGGACGAGTCCGCAGCGGCCCAGCAGCGTAAACGCGCCCTACGCGGTCGCCGTCTCCGCTACCTACTACGTGTTCCGGGCGCTGATCGGCGAGGAGGTTCCCTCGAACGGAGGGATTCTGCGCCCGATTCACGTCACGGCGCCCGAAGGCACGGTCGTGAATCCGCGGCCGCCCGCGGCCGTGGCAGCGGGCAACGTCGAGACATCGCAGCGGATCACGGATGTGCTCCTTGGAGCGCTCGCGCAGGCGCTGCCCGACCGGGTGCCGGCGGCGAGTCAGGGGACCATGAATAACGTGACCGTCGGAGGGTGGGACGCGGCCCGAAACCGGCCATACGCCTACTACGAGACGATCGCCGGTGGCGCGGGTGCGAGCCATTTGTTGGACGGAGCGAGCGCCACTCACACCCACATGACCAACACTTTCAATACGCCGGCCGAAGCGCTGGAGTATGCCTACCCGATGCGCGTGCTACGCTACGAGGTGCGTCATGGCTCAGGTGGGAAAGGGCAGCGCTCTGGTGGTGACGGGATCCGGCGCGATCTCCAGGTGTTGGGGTCCGCGCGAGCTTGCATCCTGTCGGATCGGCGGCGGCTCGCGCCATACGGCTTGGACGGGGGAGAGAGTGGACAGCCCGGATACAACGTTCTCATCCGAGGAGAGGCAGAGCGGGAGCTACCGGGCAAGTCATGCTTCGACCTGGAGCCTGGAGATGTGCTGAGCGTGCGCACGCCGGGTGGAGGTGGGTTCAGTCCTGTCGAGTGAGGATGCGATGCGAGAAGCTGTCAGCCGGCCTGCATGTGGGGTCAGGAACGAACGCCTCCTCGTATCCGGCCAGTCCGATCCTCGGCATCTACGCCGCGGTAACGAGACAAACGCTGGAGGGTACTCCCGATGGAGGCTGGTACCCGGAGGAACGAGTGGATGTGGAGACCGCGCTGCGAGCGTACACGGTGAACACCGCCTGGGCGGCGGGCGAGGAAGCGATCAAGGGGACGCTGGAGCCCGGCAAACTGGCGGACCTCGTCGTCCTCGACCGCGATCCCTTCCAGGTGCCTCCGGAAGAACTCAAGGATATCCAGGTCCTCATGACCATGGTGGGGGGCGAGATCGTGTACGAGCACGAGCAGGGTCGGGAACAGTGATCGGGAGTCCCTGACCCGTGAGCAAGAGCCTGTTCTCTCGGCTACGTGACGCTGGCGCGAGCGCGGCCCACCGCTTCCTGAAGCGCAAGGCCGAGCCGAAGGCCGGTCAGGAGGGGGAGGCAGTGCGCATCGTCCTCGTCCTCAGCGGCGGCGCGCTCCGCGGTCTCGTGCATGTGGGAGCTTGGCGGGCCCTTCTCGAGCGCGGCCTGCGTCCGGACGTGATCGTCGGCACTAGCATCGGCGCCCTGGTGGGGGCCGCCGCGGCGGCAGGGGCCGACTGGACCTTTGTGGAGCGGGCCGCTCGGTCCGTCGTTCGCAAGGAGATCGCGGCGCTCGACCGCCGGGTGCTTCTCCTGAACGGGGTGCGCCGCCCGGCGCTCTTCCGCGGCGAGGTCCTGCGCCAATACATGGAGCGGCTGATCCCGGCAAGGACCTTCCAGGAGCTCACGATCCCGCTCCAGGTCAACGCCGTGAACCTCGGGACCGGGGAGATGAAGTGGTTCGGGACCCCTGTCGGCGAGGAGGACGTCGACCCGACGGCCGATCTCCTGGACGCCGTCTGGGCCTCCTCCTCGGTGCCCACCTTCTACGCCCCGGTCGAGATCGACGGCTCCTTCTACATCGATGGCGGCATCCTGGACACCTTCGCCCTCCGGCGCGCCGCCGCGCTCGGCGCCACCTGGATCCTGGCCGTGGACGCCACGACGGAGGGGGTAGGGGACGATCCGGCCGACCTGACCGACGAGGGCATGCTGGCGATCAACGAGCGTGTGTTCGGGATCGTATCGGGCGCCCGCCGCCGCGCGGTGCTGGAGCGGTGGTCGGGGCCTCCGCTCACGATCGTGCGCCCTGCCGCCGGCCACATCCCGGCCTTCGACTTCGAGTTCAACGACTACCTGGTGAACGAAGGCCACCGTGCCATGAACGAGGCGCTCTCCACCCCCGAAGCGAACGAAAGGCTCGGCCGAGCCGCGCCCGCTCTCAAGGCCTCCTGAGGGCAGCTCCCCCTCCCGTTTCAGCCGTCCCTGAGACCACTCCTTGACAGTGTTAACTTAACAGCGTTAACTTAACGGCGTTAACAACGGGATGGGCACGCGGAAACTCAGCGCTCCCCGACGCCGTAGTGATGATTATGGGAGCCCGATCGAAAGCTCGATCGGCTGCCCGCAGACGAGAAGAGAGCCGATGCCGAAAGTCGCAGATCCACAGCGCGCCGCCGAGACCGATGCGGCGATCCTCGATGCCGCCAGGGATGTGCTGGCGGAGGAGGGACTCGAAGCGCTCTCGATGCGGGCCGTGGCGGCTCGCATCGGGCTGAGCGCGACGGCGCTGTACAACTACGTCGAGAACAAGCAGGCGCTGGTCGACCGGGTCGTGGCCCGCGGCTTCCGGCGCTTCGAGAGCGACATGTGGCGCGCGGTGGATGGCGTTCCGAGCGGCGGGTTCGAGCGGTTGCATGCGCTCGGCTCGGCGTACCTCCGGTTCGCCCGGGAGAACGAGCAGTACTTCAAGATCATGTTCACGATTCAGCCCGAGGACCGGAGGGAGATCGATGAGCTGCCCGGAGAGGGCGGCCGCCGGATCCTGCGCGAGGCCGTGGCCGACGCGATCGCCGCGGGAGAGATCCGGGCGGCGGATCCGGACCTCGTGGCGCTCTATCTGTGGAGCTCATTGCACGGTCTGGCCACCCTGTCGCTCGCCTGCGATGTGACCTGCGAGTGCTCGTGCGGCTGTAAGGACGGGGGCGAGTGCACGTGCGCGGAAAACCACGAGTGGGGCACCGCAGGCCTCACGGCCGAGAAGCTGTTCGAGCTGTTCGGAGAGTTCCTGAGCGATGGTCTTCGGCCCCGTGACGGGCGGGAGCATGCGGGCGTCTCGAAGGACGTGGGTCGCGCCGCGGCCGGCTCCACCAGAACCAACGAGGCGAGCCACAACGGCGGCGGTAAGCGGGACGCATGAGTGGGGTGAAAGTGAGTGGGGTGAAGGGTTGGGAAGATAGAAGGGAAACGGGAGACATGTCGATCATAGAGCGAGTGACCGGAAAAGCCGGCAGAGAGAGTCGACGGAGCAGCGGGCCGATGCCTTTGCGGCGGGCGGCGTTGATCGTCGCCGTTGGGGCCGTGGGGTTGGCCGCCGCGGCGTGCGGCGCGGGCGTGGCGGAGGAGCCCGCCCAGGATTCGCCCGCCGACGAGGCGTACCGCCGGACCGTCAACGTGGAAGTGGTGGAGGTGCAGCCCTCCGACTTCGCGTCCACCGTCCGGCTGATCGGCGCCGTGGAGGCGCTGCACGACATCACGGTGAGCGCCGAGGAGAGCGGCGTCATCAGGCGCTTCTTCGTGGAGAAGGGTCAGCGCGTGCGCGCGGGCCAGGCCCTGGCGAAGATCGATGACCGGGTGCTCGGGGCGCAGGTCGCCGAGGCCGAGGCGGAGGCCAAGGCGGCCCGGGATAACTACGAGCGCCGGCAACGTCTCTTCCGCGATGAGGGGATCGGCACGGAGGCCCAGTTCGTGGCGGCGGAGGCGGAGTCGGAGGCCAAGGAGGCGCGGGCAGACGCGCTGCGCGCCAGGCTCGAGCACACGACCGTTCGCGCGCCGGTCTCCGGCGTGTTCGATGCGCGGTACGTGGATGCCGGCGAGATGGTGGGTCCGGGCGACGAGGTCGGCCGCATCATCGACGCGAGCCGCGTCAAGATCGTGGGGGGCGTGCCGGAGCGGTACGCCGCCGACGTCACGACCGGTGGCATGGCCCGGGTCACCCTGGATCTCTATCCGGGCCGCGTCTTCGAGGGCGAGATCTCCTTCGTGGCGACGGCGGTGGATCCAAGGAGCCGCACGTTCGAGATCGAGATCCTGCTCGACAACCCGGACAACCTGATCAAGCCGCAGATGGTGGCGGGCGTCGAGCTCGCGACGCAGGCGCTCCAGAACGTCCTCGTGGTTCCTCAGGACGCGCTGCTCCGCGTCGAGAACGGCTACCAAATCCTCGTCGTCACGGAGATCGAGGGCGAGCTCGAGGCGGAGGCGCGTCAGGCGGTGCTGGGACCGTCGGCGGCCAACGCGGTCGTCGTCGAGGCCGGTATCGAGCCCGGCGACCGGGTGATCATCCGCGGGCAGCAGCAGGTGGATGCCGGCGACCGGGTGCGGCTGATCGGCAGCTCGGACCGGGGCGAGGGATGACCGATCCGAAAACCCCTCCCCCCGGTGCCGGGAAGAGCAACGGCACCGGCGGCAACGGCGTGGGTCCGGGGCCCGAGCGAGCCGGGAGCCAGTCGCCACCCAGGCACGCGCCCGTAGCGAAGCGTTACAAGCAGTTCTGGCTGACCTCGCTGGCCGTGGATCATCCGACGAGCGTGCTCGTCCTCACGGCGATCATCATCCTGGGCGGCCTGGTCTCCTATCTCCGCATCCCCAAGGAGTCGATGCCGGAGATCACGGTGCCGTTCGTCGCGGTGAACACCTCCTACTCCGGCGTCGCCCCCGAGGACATCGAGACCCTGATCACGCGTCCGCTCGAGGAGGAGCTGAACGAGATCGCCGATGCCCAGGAGATCACGTCGACCTCGGTCGAGGGCTACTCGAGCATCCTGATCGAGTTCACGGCCGGGATGGACATGACGGAGGCGCTCCAGCTCGTTCGGGAGAAGGTGGACATCGCCAAGCCCGAGATCCCGGCGGCGGCCGAGGAGCCGATGATCCTGGAGTTCAACCTCTCCGAGTTCCCGATCATGCAGGTCAACGTCTCGGGCGAGTACAGCCTGCGGCGCCTCAAGGAGGTGGCCGAGGATCTGCAGGACCGGATCGAGATCATCCCCTCCGTGCTCGAGGTCACGCTCTCGGGCGGCCTGGAGCGCGAGGTACAGGTCAACGTGGACCTGGCCAGGCTTCAGTTCTACGGCCTGGCGTTCGACGATGTGATCGAGGTGATCCGAGAGGAGAACCTCACGATCCCGGGCGGCACGATCGACGTGGGCGAGCGCGAGTATCTGGTGCGCGTTCCCGGCGAGTTCGAGGACACCCGCCTGATCGAGGACATCGTCGTCTGGTCGCCGGGCGACCGGCCCGTCTACGTGCGCGACATCGCCGAGGTGGAGTTCGGGTTCAAGGAGCAGGACAGCTTCGCACGACTGGACGGGAATTCGGTCGTCACGCTGGGGATCGTCAAGCGCACCGGTGAGAACATCATCGAGACCTCGGACGCCGTGAAGAAGGCGATCGAGGATTCCGAGGCCGGCTTTCCCGCGACGACGGTGGTGAAGATCACTTCGGATCAATCCGAGGAGATCCGTAAGATGGTCTCGAACCTC
>JAUVMT010000060.1 GCA_030600085.1 Gemmatimonadales bacterium
ATGTTCCGCAACTACAAGGAGCGGGGAAGGGCGTATCGAAAGGTTGTCGAGGCGCTCGAGCGACGAGGCGGAGCGAAATGAGCCGCGTCGCCGCTGCCCTTGGCTCCCGCTGGGTGACCCTCCGCTCCCCGGATGGTCGGAAGGCCGGGACGCTCGCGACGCTGGATCTAGCCGGAGAGGCGAGCGGCGCCTATCTGGCGTCGGGCCTCATCGCAATCACGTTGCTCCTGGTCGGCTTCGGGCTGCTGAGCGTCTACAGCGCCAGCTCGTACACCGCCCAGTCGGAGGGCCTGCCGGACAGCTACTACCTGGTCCAGCAGTCGGCACGGGCCCTCGTTGGCATCGCGGCTCTCCTGGCGGCCAGCTTCGTCGACTATCGAGTGTACAGGCACCTCGCCTGGCCGCTGCTCGCGGCGACGGCCGCGCTTCTCATCATCGTCATCCTCCCCGGCACCGAAGCGATCGCGCCGAGGATCAACGGCGCCCGCCGGTGGCTGATGCTGGGGGTGACGATCCAGCCGTCCGAGCTCGCCAAGATCGCCATCGTCATCTGGACCGCGGCGCTGGCGGTCAAGAAACAGGACCGTCTGCGCAGCCTGCGCTACGGCCTGGTGCCGTTTCTACTCGTGATCGGGACCGTCTGCCTCCTCATCCTGCTGGAGCCCCATCTCTCGGGCGCCATGCTCGTCTGCGCGCTCGCCTTCATCGTGCTCTTCGCGGCCGGCGGACGCCTCGGACATTTCCTCTTCCTCGCCATGCTGGGCCTGCCCGTGCTTTGGGACCAGGTCGCGAACACGGGCTACCGCATGAACCGGATGTTGGCGTTCATGAAACCGGGAATGGGCGCCGACGACATCGGCTACCAGCTGAACCAGTCGCTGATCGCCATCGGCTCGGGTGGGCCCTTCGGCGTCGGGTTCGGGGAGAGCCGGCAGAAGCTCCTCTACCTGCCAGAGCCCCAGAACGACTTCATCTTCTCCATCATCGCCGAGGAGTGGGGTCTCATCGGATCGGTGTTCCTGATCGGCCTCTTCCTCGCCTGGACGGTCATCGGGGTGCGTATCGCCGGCTCGGCGCCGGATCTGTTCGGCCGGCTGCTGGCCGTGGGCCTCACCGCGATTGTGACCGTGGGTGCCTTCACCCACATCGGCGTCACCCTCGGGGTTCTCCCGACCACTGGAGTGAACCTCCCATTCATCAGCGCCGGCGGTACCGGCCTCGTTCTCGCGCTGGGGGTTACCGGCATCCTCGTCAACATCGCGAAGCAGCGGAGATGCTAGGCCGTGGCCGGCTTCCGGATTCTTCTCGCGGGCGGTGGAACGGGTGGTCATCTCTATCCGGCCCTGAACCTGGCGCGTGCCCTGCGCCGGCTGGATCCGGCGGTTCGGCTCTCCTTCATCGGTGCGAGCCGGGGCATCGAGGAGAGGGTGCTTCCGGAGAGCGGCTACGAGTACCGGCTCCTGCCGATGCAGCCTCTGCACCGGAGCCGGCCGTGGCGGAACTGGCGGCTGCTCACGTCGACGCCGGTCGTTCTTCGAGGGCTTGCCCAGGCGTTCTCGGAGTGGGATCCGCACCTGGTGGTGGGGACGGGCGGATACGCGTCGGGGCCGGCGCTCCTGTGGGCGATTCGTCGTGGAGCGAGAACGGCGCTCCAGGAGCAGAACGCCGAGCCGGGACTCGTGACCCGTCTGCTGGCCCCCCGGGTGGATCAGGTACACCTGGGATATCCGGAGGCGCGGGAGCGCCTGAAGGTGGGGGAGAGCACCCGGGTATTCGCGTACGGGAACCCGGTGGCGATCGAGCCGGTCGGGGCGCCGTACGACTGGCCGCAGGGCCGCGTGGTGCTGGTGACGGGAGGCAGCCAGGGAGCGCTGGGCCTGAACCGGCAGCTGCTGGAGGATCTGACCGCAGCGTCCAGCTGGCCGCAGGACGTCCACCTGGTCTGGGCGACGGGACCGGCGCACAGGGATCACGTCGCCGAGATGGTGGCTCGTCTTCCGTTCGCCGACCGGATCCGGGTGGAGCCGTTCATCCCGGACCTGGGGGCGCAGCTGGACCGGGTGTCGCTCGCGATCTCGCGGGCTGGGGCGATGTTTCTGGCGGAGCTGCAGGCGGCGGGCGTGCCGGCCGTGCTCGTGCCGTTTCCCGGAGCGGGGGCCCACCAGTCCACCAACGCCAGGGCGGTGCAGGCGGCGGGCGCGGCCGTGATGTGCCTGGAGTCGGAGCTGAAACCGGGCGAGCTGTGGGAGGTGGCATGCGGCCTCCTGACGGACGAGGCGCGACGAGCCCGGATGGCACGGGCAGCGCTGGAACGCGGCGCGCCGGACGCGGCGGAACGGATCGCGTTCGAGCTCCTGGATCTGGCGGCCGCGGACCCCTCGCGTCCGGCGGCGACGGACTCCACGGGGCGCTCGGTGGTGGAGGAGGAGCGATGACCGCTCGGCAACCCGGACCCTGGGACCTCCCCGCCGCCGGCGCCCGCATTCACCTGATCGGCATCGCCGGTGCGGGTATGCGCGGGCTCGGCCTCTTGCTGGACGCTGCCGGCTACCGCATCAGCGGTTGCGACCGCTCCGGCGTCGACGATCTGGCCGAGCTCAGCGCCCGCGGTGCCCGGCTCGCCTCCGGACACGACCCGGCGCACGTGGAGAAAGCCGACCTCGTGATCCACAGCTCGGCGGTGCCGGCCGAGCACCCGGAGCTACGGGCGGCCGCAGGCCTGGGCGTGCCGACAATGAAGCGCTCGCGAGCGTTGGCCGCGCTGCTCAACGAGCGCCGACTGGCCGCGGTAGCGGGGACCCACGGCAAGACCTCCATCACCGCGCTCGCCGGCCTGGCATGCGCGGCCGCCGGCCTGGACCCGATCGTGGCGGTCGGAGGTCGAGTGGCTCCCTGGCGGGGATTCGCCCGCGACGGATCGGGAGAGGTGGCCGTGGTTGAGGCCGACGAATACGACCGCTCCTTCCTCGACCTGAATCCGTCGCTCGTGTTGATCAGCTCGGTGGAGGCGGAGCACCTCGACACGTACGGAAGCCTCGAGAGCCTCGACGTCGCGTTCAGGACGCTCGTCGGCCGCGCCGAAGAGCGGGATGGGGTGCTGTACTGCGTGGACGACCCGGGCGCCAGCCGGATCGGCGAGATGTTCGGGGGACTCGGCTACGGGTTCGCCGAACATGCAGACTATCGAGTCGAAGTGCTGGCGACGGAGGGAAGCAGCCAGCTCTGCCGGCTGTTCGCGCCCGGCGGGGAGATGCAGTTCGGCCTGGAGCTCCCCGGCCTACACAACGCGCAAAACGCCGCCGCCGCGCTCGCGATAGCCCTCAACTTGTCAGGGCCTGCCGACGTGGGCGCCAGCCTGCCCGGGGTCGCCCCTTCCCACGAGGCTGAGCTGCTGACCTCCGAGGCCCTTCGGCAGGCCTTCGCCGGATTCCACGGCGTCGACCGCAGACTCCAGCTCCTCTCGGACGAGGGAGGCGTCGCGGTACTGGACGACTACGCCCACCACCCGACCGAGGTCGAGGCGTCGCTCGCAGCGGTGAGAAGCGCCTACCCGAATCGCCGTCTGATCGCCGTGTTCCAGCCCCATCTCTACAGCCGCACGCAGATGTTCGCCGGCGAGTTCGCCGCAGCGTTGGCGGCCGCCGACGAGGCGCTCGTGCTCCCGATCTATCCGGCTCGAGAGGAGCCGATCCCCGGTGTCGACGCGGGGCTGATCGCGGAGGCAGCGGACGACGTGCGGCTGGCGACGGATGCCGAGGCACTGGAGGTGGCCCGGAGCGCGCGACGGCCGGCCACCGTGGTCTTCATGGGCGCCGGAGATGTGACCGCGCTGGCCCGCCGGGCGGCAGACGAGAGAGCCGATGCGGTGGGAGGCTGAGGTGCCGCTCGCACCCCTGACGCGGCTGCGCGTGGGCGGAACCGCTCCGCGACTGGGCAGGCCCGACTCGCCGGCGAGCCTACAGGGCCTCCTGGCGGACCTCGCCGGGGGAGCCTTCCGCGTCCTGGGTGGCGGGGCCAACACGCTGGTCTCGGACGCCGGCGTCTCGGAGCCGGTGCTGATCCTCGAGGGCGAGTTCGATCGGCTGACCGTCACCGAAACGGAGCTCGAGGCGGGCGCGGCCGCGCAGATACCGGCTCTGGTCAACGAAGCCCGCCGCGGGGCGCGGAGCGGCTACACGTTTCTCGAGGCCGTCCCGGGGACGATCGGCGGAGCCCTTCGGATGAACGCGGGCTCCACGGACACGGGCATCTGGGATCGGGCGCTGTGGGTGGACGCGATGACGCCCGCCGGAGAGACCGTCCGCCTCACGGCCGACGAGGCGAAGCCGCGCTATCGGGGGGTCGAGGTACCCGAGGAGTGGGTGTTTCTGGGAGGCGCGTTCTCCGCGCCCCGAGGGGACGGGGCGGCCATTCGGGAAGCCCACCTGGAGCGTCGCCGCCGGAAGGTCGCGACCCAGGTCTACGGCCTTCCGTCCTGCGGCTCGACGTGGAAGAACCCGGGTCCGCCCTTCGGGTCGGCCTGGGAAGTCGTGGACCGAGTCGGCATGCGCGGCGTCCGCCGCGGGGATGCGATGGTCACCGAGAAGCACGCGAACTTCATCGCGAACATGGGAGAGGCCAGGGCGGAGGACATCCTGGGCCTCATGATCGAAACGAGACGACGCTCGCTCGACGAGTTGGGCGTCGACTTGGAGCCCGAGATCCGGCTGTGGGGCTTCACAAGGGATGAGCTGCGCGCCGTAGGAGCGCCTGCATGATCTGCGGACCGGTCTCCGTGGGGATGCTGCTTCTGCGGCCCGCAGCCTCGGCGATGTAGGGATCGAATGACGAGAAGAGGACGCCGAAGGATGATCGTCGTCGGCACGGCCGGCGCGCTCGGGTTGGGTGCGCCCTTCTGGGCTCCGCCCGTGCTCGGAACGCTGCCGGTCTTTCGGGTCGAGCGAGTCGAAGTTGCCGGCAACGTCTTCGTGCAGCGCGACGATGTGCTGCAGCTGGCGGCGATCGGGCCCGAGGCCTCGGTGTGGGACGACGGGTCGGCCTGGGAAGCGCGGGTCCGGTCTCACGCCTTGGTTCGCGACGCCAGGGTGCGCCGTGTCGGGATGCGGGGAATCGAGATTCGCGTGACCGAGGTGCAGCCTCTGGCGCTCGTGATGGAGGAGACGCTCGTGCCGGTGGACGAGGAGGGTCGAGTTCTTCCTCTGGACCCGTCGGTCTGGGGTCTGAACCTGCCGGTTCTCACCAGAGGGGTCGGAGTGGAGGACGGGCAGAGGGACGCTCGGGCACGCGGCGCGCTGCGCGCGCTGGCAGCCCTTAAGGAGTACGACGACGCCTTTTTCGGCCAGATCTCGGAGTTGTGGCCGCTGGGTGCCGAGTCGGTGGAGATAGAGCTGATCGAATCGGGTCGAACCGGGCGGGTGCTCCTGCTGGCCGCTGACGCCGTGAGGGGACTGCGTCGAGTTGAGTTGGCGCTGGGCCACGCCTCCGATTCAGCGGCGTCGGTAGCCGATGCCCGGTTCGATGGGCTGGTGGTCCTGCGCACGAGGAAAAGAGGGTGATCACAGGCGAACGATTAGTCACCGGACTGGATATCACGTCGACGCACACCTGCGCCGTCGTCCTCAGCGAGTCGGCGAAGCACGCGAACGAGCCGCCCGTGGCCCGCGTGCTCGGCGTCGGCCTGTCGGCGACCGAAGGGATGCGCAACGAGACCGTAACCAACCTGGAGGCGACGCGAGAGGCGGTTCACATCTGCCTCAGGGAAGCGGAGCTGATGGCCGGACGCGAGGTCGACAGCGTGTTCGTCGGACTCTCCGGCCGACACGTGGACCTCACCTACTCGACCGGGATCGTGGCGATCTCGGGCGCCGAGGTGGTGGCGGGCGACGTCCGTCGCGTCCAGGAGGTTGGCCGCGCGGTGCCTATTCCCACGGAACGCGAACTGCTCCACGCGATTCCGCAGGGCTACTCCGTGGATCACCGCCCCGGAATTCAGGATCCGGTCGGGATGGCGGGGACCCGGCTGGAGACGGAGATCTGCATCGTCACGGCCGCGAGTACCGCCTGCAGGGACCTCCGAAAGGCCGTGGACAGGGCTGGCTACCGGGTCCGCGAGATCGTCCTGCGCCCGATCGCGACCGCCTGGGCGGTTCTCGAGGAGCGGGAGCGAAAGGGTGGTGTCGCGCTGGTCGAGATCGGGGGTGCGTCCACCGAGGTCGCGGTCTTCGAAGGCGACAGGATCATGCGGCTCTTCACCGTTCCCTACGGAGCGCAAAGCGTGTCGAGCGACATCGTCAAAGGGCTCGGAGTCCCGCCCGACGAGGCGGAACGCATCAAGGAGCGGTACGGCGTGGCCCTGACGAAGCTGGCTCAGCCCGACGACAAGATCGAGGTCTCCGGCCCGATGCCCGGGGCCAAGCGTCGCGTATCCGCGGAGCTTCTCGCCCACATCATCGAACAGCGCATGGACGAGATCTTCGGGCTCATCTACGAGGATCTCGACGAGCAGAGCCTCTTGGATGTCCTCGGTACCGGCCTCGTCCTCACGGGCGCGGGCGCATCGATGCCGGGAACGCTCGAGTTGGCTCAAAACGTGTTCAACCTGCCCGTCAGAACGGGCGAGCCGGGAGTCGGGATGAGCGGTCTGGCCGACGCGGTGAGGCGGCCGAAGTTCGCGACGTCCGTCGGGCTCGCCGCCTACGGCGGCCAGCGGACCCGACGCAACGGCCGAGGCCCGCTGCGGCGCGTGGTCAAGAAGACGAACGCATGGCTGAAGGACTTTTTCTAGAAGAAGCGGCGGAAACCGCAACCATCCAACGCGGAGGCGCAGATGATCTTTGAGTTCGAGGACAGCGTAGCGCGAAATGCGCGCATGAAAGTCATCGGGGTCGGCGGCGCGGGCGGCAACGCCGTCAACCGCATGATCGACGAAGACCTCGAAGGCGTCGAGTTCGTGTCGGTCAACACCGATGCGCAGACCCTACGTAACTCGCAGTCCCACATGAAGATTCAGATCGGGAAGCAGCTCACGCGCGGGCTCGGAGCGGGCGCCCGGCCGGAAATCGGCCGCCAGGCGATCGCCGAGAACCAGGACGAAGTCCGTCAAGCGCTCGAGCATGCCGATCTGGTCTTCATCACCGCGGGCATGGGAGGCGGCACCGGTACCGGAGCGGCGCCGGTGATCGGTCAGATGGCCCGCGAGCAGGGATCCCTGTGCGTGGCGATCGTGACGAGACCGTTCCGGTTCGAGGGCAAGAGGCGGATGCGGCACGCCGAGATCGGCCTGAACGAACTGCGCGCGGCGGTCGACACCATGATCGTGGTGCCGAACGAGCGCCTGCTCTCCATCTGTGTCGAAGGGACCAGCTTTCGTGATGCGCTCAAGATGGCGGACGAAGTGCTGCTTCACGCCACGCAGGGGATCTCGGACCTGATCAGCGTCACCGGTGAAGTGAACGTGGATTTCGCCGACGTGCGGACCGTGATGGGCAATCGCGGGGCGGCCCTCATGGGCACGGGCGAGTCGTCCGGCGAGAACCGCGCGGTAGACGCGGCCCAGCAGG
The DNA here is from genome assembly GCA_030600085.1 of Gemmatimonadales bacterium. Classification (GTDB taxonomy): domain Bacteria; phylum Gemmatimonadota; class Gemmatimonadetes; order Palauibacterales; family Palauibacteraceae. Next base: position 7,560 of record JAUVMT010000060.1, read on the forward strand.
CGATTTGCTCGCCACTGCTCGAGGATGTATCCATCAAGGGCGCCACGGGCGTCCTGGTGAACATCACGGGCGGCACGGACCTCGCGATCGATGAGGTGACGACCATCAACTCGATCGTCCAGGAAGCCGCCGGTGACGATGTCGAGCTCATCTTCGGCGCCGTGCACGATCCGGCGCTGGATGAGGTCCTGAGGGTGACCGTCATCGCGACGGGCTTCGGCGAGGCCCCGGAGGAGCTGTTGTTCGAGCCGACCGACGACGTGCTCCCGTTCCGCTTCAACGGACCGTCGCTCCACGCCCAGCCGCAGCCCGCGGAAGTGGCCGCCGGGCTGGCGACCGATTTCGGCGTCGATTTCGAGCTCGAAGGTGAGGGCGAGATCGGCGTGAATTCCATCCTGCTGGCCGAGGATGGGCTCGACAATCTCGAGATCCCCACGTTCATCCGGAGGCAGCTGGACTGAGCCTCGGTGGCGCGGGGCTTGCAAATCCCGACCTGACGCGCTCACCCGGTGGTTGCCGCCGCGCCACCATGGAGAGCCGCTGGGAATCTGCAGAAACGGCGTTTTCGCGTTGGTACGGTTTGGGCTTTTGAAACGACAAAAAGTTGCCTGTTAGGAAGCTAGCGATCGTATCGGCCGGGACGGCCGCCGTCGCCATCCTGGTCGGCGCGGTCTGGTTCGGCGTCCGCTCGCATCGAGCGGAGCCCCCGCCTCCGGCGGTCCGCACCGTGTTCGTGCCGTCGGGCCCGCCCGAGGTCACGATCACGGACACCCTGCGGGTGGGGCAGACGCTCGGCGAGCTGTTCGGCGACAACGGCTTTACGGGGCCCGAGGCGGTCGAGGTGTTCAATCTCCTGCGCCGCTACAAGAACCTCAGGTCCTTGCGTCCCGGGACGGTCGTCCAGCTGATCGCGCCCGTCGCTCAGGGTCCCACCGAGTCCGGAGAGCCGCTCCTGGCGAGTGCCCCGAACCGGGTCCATCTGAAGCCGGATCCGGATTCGCGGCTCGTGCTCGACGCGTCGATGGGCGAATGGGTCGGAAGGCTCGACTCGGTGCCGGTAGTGAACGACACCGTCAAGCTGGCGGGCCTGATCCAGGCCAACATGTACGACGCGCGGCTCGGTGGAGACACGACGGGGCTGGTGTCCTCGGACGTTCGCCAGCTCATCTACGCACTGTCCGAGGTCTACCAGTGGCGGATCGACTTCTATCGGGACGTCCACCCGGGCGATGCCTACCGGATGCTGGTGGAGCGTGAGGTGCGGCCGGATGGCTCGGTGCGGGCCGTTCGTGTGCTCGCCGCGGAGTTCAGGAACCGTGACCGGGTTCTCGCGGCCGTCCGCTTCCATCCTTCCGACGGCGAGCCCAACTACTACGATGAGAATGGCGAGTCGGTACGTCGGGCGTTCCTCCTGGCGCCTCTCGATTTCCGCCGCGTGACGAGCGGCTTCAGCAGCCGGCGCTTCCACCCGGTGCTCAAGCGGTACCGGGCTCACCTCGGAACGGACTACGGGGCTCCCACCGGCACGCCGGTTCGGGCGACCGGCGACGGCACGGTCACGAGAGCCAGCTGGTGGGGCGGATACGGACGGGCGATCGAGATCCGTCACGCGAACGGGTTCACCACCCGGTACGCCCACCTGAGCCGGATCGGGGTGCGGCCCGGCCAACGGGTCGCGCAGGGGGAGATCATCGGCCGGGTCGGATCCACGGGACTGTCCAACGCCTCCCATCTCCACTACGAGTTCCTGCAGCGCGGCAGGCACCGCAACCCGACGGGCCTGAAGCTTCCACCGGCGGAGCCGGTGGACCCCGGCTTGAGGCCCGCGTTCGACGCCGAGCGGGACAGGCTTCTGGCCGTTCTGGAGAGCGTCGAAATGCCGACGCTGACGCGACTGGCCGACGCCCGCTCCGAGGCTCGCACGGCTGAACGGAGCGAGTAGCCGCGCAACCGCGCCACGGGCGCCTTGCAGGTCGCTGAAGCCGTAAATCCGTCACACCCTGGCGCCGCACACCTCGGCGCTTCATCTCACGACATCATGGATAGGGCGGACTGAGGCGGATGCCGAACTGGCTGTGGATCATGCTGGCCGCGATCGCCGCTTCCGCGCTCGCGGTCTGGGCCTACGGCTACCGGGAGGAGCCGGTGCGAGGCCGGTCGGGGCCGGGCCTCCTCCGAGGTCTCGGGACCTTCTTCCTCCTAGCCGGCCTGTGGCTTCCCGCCCTGCGGCCTCCGGCGTTCGAAAGGCGCGGCGCCCTAGTCCTCCTGGATGTGTCGGCGAGCATGGGCCTGCCGAGTCTGCCGGGCGGTTCCTCCCGCTTCGACAGCGCGCGCGCCCTCCTCGCCGGGCTTCAATCGGAGCGGATTCTGGCGTTCGGGGATCGACCTGCCTTCCTCCAGGACGACGCTCTTCCGACTCCGAGTGCGGCCCGGAGCCTCCTGGCGCCGGCGATCGAAGCGGCGGGACTGGCCGGCTTCGACAGCGTCGTGGTCGTGAGCGATGGGGGCTGGGACGACCCGGCCGCCGCTCTCGAGCTCGCCGAAAGGATGGGTCTGGGGGTTAGAGAACAGCGGGTCGCATCGTCGGCTCGGCGCGTCGGGCTCCATGACGCAAGCGCCCCCGAGCGGGTGAACGCCGGTGATACGGTTCGGCTCTCGTTCGAGATCGTCACCGGGGGGGTGCGAGACCCGGCCCCGGACCGTGGGGACGTTCCCGGCGGCGCGGACGCCCCGAGGTCCGATAGCGTGCGCGTCCACCTTCGCGGTCCCGATGTCGAGCTCGAGGTCGGGGTGGGTGTCCCGGACGCCGGGCGCTCGAGCCGTGGGGAGATCCGCTGGCCGGCTGCCGCCGTGTCCCCAGGGGTCGCCTCCGAATGGCGCAGCTACGAGCTGTCGCTCGCGGAGGGCGCCGATCCGTACGGCGCTGCTGATCGACTGTCCCTGCTCGTCGAGGTGACCAGCGAGGCTGCGGACGCGGTGCTCGTCTCGGAGG
>JAUVMT010000249.1 GCA_030600085.1 Gemmatimonadales bacterium
GAAACGAGAGCTCGAGGTCGATCCCGCACCGGCACTCCGACCATCCGGAGCGGAACGAAGCCCGGCTCCTCGGCGAGCGCATCCAGGGCCGCAACGGGCCCGTGGACCAGCAGGAGATCGCCGAAGGCCAGACGCAGGCTCTCGAGCTTGTCCCGGAACGTGACGCCGTGGCGCTGAATGGCGAGGACCATGGCGCCGTGGCGCTGCTGGAATCGCGCTTCGCCCAGCGTGTGCTCGGCGAGCGTGCAGTGAGGCCCGATCATGACCTCCATGAGCCGGGCATTCTCCGAGATGAAGTCGATAGCGCTCTTGGCACGACGAGCCGGCGGGTCCAGGCGCTCGCTGCGGGACAAGGTCAGTAGCTGCTGAGGCGTGCCCTGTGCATAGAGGATGTCGCCTTCGACAATGCGTCGCTCCGAGCCCGGCGCCCACACCGACCGGTCGCCTCTTCCCAGTCCGAGGATCGAGACGCCGTAGCGCTCTCGCCACTTGAGCTCGCCGAGCGACTTGGCGATGGCGGCCGAGCCCGACTGGACGGCCAGCTCCGCCAGGAATTGGCGGACCTGGTACTTGCCCGAGAGATCGGCCGCTCCCATGCGCCGAGGGATGAGCCATCGACCCACCGTGAACAGGTAGAGCATCCCCGCGGCGAGGTAGACGAGGCCGAGCGGGGCGATCGAGAACATCGTCAACTCGCTCAGGCCGTGGCTCTCGGCGATGCCGTACACGACGAGGTTCGTGGACGTGCCGATCAGGGTCACGGTCCCGCCCAGGATGGCGGCGAAGGAGAGCGGCATGAGATAGCGCGACGGAGCCTCGCCCTCCTGATAGGCCAGAGAGAGAAACACCGGCAGAAAGACCACGACGACGGCCGTGTTGTTCAGGAACGGCGAGATCACGGCGACGACCAGACAGAGGATGGCGAGCCGCATCTGGGGAGGGCCGAGAGGTGCGGTGAGCGCCCAACGCGCGATCGCCGCGATCACGCCCGTCTTTACGAGGCCAAGACCGAGGATCAGCATCGCGGCCACCGTGACCGTCGCCGTGTTGCTGAACCCGGACACCGCCTCGGCTGGCGAGATGATGCCTCCGACGAGGAGAACCACTGGGATCGCGAGGGCGACTTGGTCGATCGGGTAGCGTTCGCTCACGAACAGCACGAGCGCCACCGCGATGACGACGAAAACGAAGCCGATCTCCCAGGTCATACACGAGCCCGTCGGGGGTAAGGCGTCGCAAATCCCACCTTGGCGGCGACGCTAAGGCCCGAAGATACGGAAGGGGGCCGGACTCGTGCCAACCGGCCCACAGGTCGGTATACTGGGTCAAGAGGCTCGCGTGCTCAGCAAGAGTCGACTCGCCGTTGCGGCGTATACCAAAAGATTGGGCTACCGCGAGACTCGTGACGGGCGGAGTCGTGCGATGTCTCCGCCCTCTTTACATCCGATCCGGGGCATCAGCCCCGAGGATGGTCGCTCTGGATTTCGAGCCGGGCGAGAAATGACGCTCATGCCTGCCGAGAGCTCGCGGGACTTGCCGCCCGTGCTCATCTCCGAGGAGGAGATCGGCCGCCGCGTCGATGAGCTGGCGGCCCAGATCTCGCTCGACTACGCCGATGCCGGCGAGATCATACTCATCGGTGTTCTAAAGGGCGCGTTCATCTTCCTGGCGGATCTCGCCCGGCGGCTTACGATTGAGCGCCGAATAGAGTTCATCGCGCTCTCGAGCTACCCGTACGGTGCTAAGTCGGGAGCCGTGCGGTTGCTGATGGACGTCCGAACCGACGTGCGCGGCCGCCACGTGTTGATCGTCGAAGACATCGTGGACACCGCCAACACGCTCCACTACCTGATCGACATGCTGAGGGCGAGGGAGCCGGCGTCGCTCCGTTGCTGCGCGCTCGTACGGAAGGAAGAGCGCATCCAGAGCGAGGTCGACGTCGATTACGTGGGCTTCGACATCCCCGACCGCTGGGTGGTGGGCTATGGACTCGATCTGCGCGAGCAGTACCGAACCCTTCCATACATCGGCGTCGTGGATCCCTGAGTCTCGAGCCGATCCGCGATCGAGGGGCGGGGCGCCCGGACTACTCCGCCTTCAACCCCTCCAGGATCTCGTCGAGCTCGGCCCGGGGCACCCAGCGTCCGCGGGTCATGACGCCGCTCAGAAGCCCCACGTTGCCGACGTCCTCGAGCGGGTTTGCATCGAGCAGGAGGAGATCGGCCACCTTTCCCGCCTCGAGCGTGCCCCACTCGCTTAGCTCGTCGAAGTAGGCGGCGACGTTGCGCGTACCGGTGGTCAGCGCCTCGTAGGGCGTGAGGCCGGCGGCCACGAGTGAGACGAGCTCCGCTCGCATCGACCAACCGGGCACCTGGAAGACCTGCGGCGCGTCCGAGCCAAGCAAAAGGCCGGCCCCGGCATCGTTGAGCGCCTTGATCAGCTTGCGGCGGATCTCCACGAAGCGGCGGGCGACGTCGGGCGAGTAGTTCTCGTTGTCGAGGAAGCGCTGCTTGGCCTCCACCCAGTTTGCGACGACCTCGGGCGGCATATATGCCATCTCGGGCCGCGCCGCCATCTCCTGCGGGTCCTCCGGCAGGGAGATGCCCTCGATGAGGCTTTGGGTCGGGACGTTCCACACGCCTGCCTCGCGGGTCGCCGCCGCCACCGGCGCGAGCTTCGCCTCGTCCATGAAGTCCACCAGGTTTGCCCCGAAAAAGGAGGGAGGCATCTCAGAGGTGTCCATGCCGTCGCGCACGAGCGCCTCGGCGTACCCGTCCAGGTGGTCGATCGACAGGTAACCGGCCTCGAGGGCACGCTCCAGGCCGACGTCGGCCGGCACGTGGCCGGCGAACCCGATCCCCGCGCTGTCGGCGACCTCGTCCAGGGCGTCGAAGGCCTCCCTGGAGAGGCCCGGATGGATCTTCAGGAAGTCATAGCCGGCCAGCTTCTGATGCCGGACAGCGCGGCGGGCCGAATCGGCGGTGGGGATGCTGTTCCCGTTGACGGAGGGCCCGGACGTGTAGATCCGAGGAGAGAGGATATCGCCACGATTCGCCTGGGCGCGCAGCTCCAGGTGCACGGGAGCGCCCAGCATGCCACGGATCGTCGTGATCCCGTTGGCCAGGTACAGCAGCAGGACCCGCTCCGTGAAGTCGGGTCCGCCCGCCTGCCCGCTCGGAACGTGCGCGTGCATCTCGGCGAGGCCCGGCATCAGGTACTTCCCCTGAGCGTCGATCCGCTCGGCACCCGCCGGCACGCTCACCTCGTCGGCGTCGCCGATCGCCACGA
>JAUVMT010000231.1 GCA_030600085.1 Gemmatimonadales bacterium
AACGGCTCGACCCTCGACGGCGGCCGCGCCCACGAAACCGGCTCCGGGCTCCAGGTGGAAGAGTGTCCAGTCGGCGGCGGTTTCGCGGCTCCCTTCCAGCGTCAGTAACCTCGCCTCCTCGCCCGGGGCGAGATTCACTTCGATTCGGTTCATCGTCGCCCACATGCCTTCCCCCGTGGCCTTGGCGAACGCCTCCTTGCGGGTCCAGCCGTTGAAGAAGGCCTCCGTTCGGTGCTCGGCGGGCAGCCGCGAAAGCATCCGCCGTTCGCCGGCCGAAAACACACGTCGCTCGATGGCGGGGCGGTGGGACAGCGATCGGACCGGCTCCAGGTCCACGCCCACGGCCCGCCCGCGCGAGACCCCCAGGAGGAGGAGATCACGGCTGTGCGACAGATTGAAGCGGAGATCCAGGTCGGCGCCGGAATCCAGCAGCCTCGGTTGGCCCATCGAGCCGTAGGCGAAGCGAAGCCCGGCCGGCGGGAGCTTCAGGTAGGCGCCGAGCACGCGCCGGACGGTGGCCCGCGCCGCGATGAAACGGGCCCGGTCATCACCGCGCCGGAGGCGCTGCGCCCGGACGCGCTCGTCCTCCGACAGCAGAGCTTCCGATCGAGAGAGCTCTGCAGCCTCGATCTCCAGCGAGGCCACCCATATATGGACCTCTTCGGGTTCGATCGCTCCGGGCTGGGTGAGCTTCATTCCGGCCGGAGGTTCCGGGTGGCCCGGCGCGCTTCGATCTCTACGGTCCCTGCACGTGGCCCTCTACAAGTAGGCCGGGTAGATGGGCTCGTACATATGCTCCCGCACGTGCTGCGCGAGACCCTTCTCGTGCGGAGCCGGCTTGCGGGCCAGCTTGCGCTCGTAGGCCAGCTCGACCACGCCGGTCGCGATCGCCGCCGATACATCTCGAATCTCGGTGAGTGGCGGGAAGAGGCAGCCGGGGCTCAGTGCGCTCTCCGATGCCGCGTTGGCCAGGGTCTTGGCCGCCGCGTAGAACATACCGTCCGTCGCGCGCTCGGCCCCCGAGATGACCAGCCCGAGGCCCACGCCGGGGAAGATGTAGGCGTTGTTCGCCTGTCCGGGCACGAGCGTGCGTCCTCCGATCTCGACCGGATCGAACGGGCTTCCGCTCGCGAAGATCGCCCGGCCGTCAGTCCATCCGTAGGCCTGCTCGGCGGTGCACTCCGAGTTGGCGGTGGGGTTCGAGAGGGCGAAGACGATCGGACGGTCGTTCATCTCGCCCATCTTCCGGACGATCGGCTCGGTGAAGGTGCCCGGTTGCCCCGAGACCCCGATGATACCGGTGGGCCGAATCGCCTCGACGGCCGAGGCGAGATCCGGCAGGAAGGGATGGTCCTGGGCGTACGGGAGCTTGTGTGGCTGGAGATCGGAGCGCTCCTTCGCGACGAGGCCCTTAGAGTCCAGGAACCAGATCCGAGCTCTGGCCTCCGCCTCGCCGACCCCCTCCCGCACCTGAGCCGCGACGATCAGATTCGCGATCCCGACGGCGGCCTCGCCCGCACCGAGGAAGACCAGCGTCTCCTCGTAGAAAGGTCGGCCGGTCAGGGTCTGCGCCGAGAGAAGCGCCGCCAGGACCACGGCCGCCGTTCCTTGAATGTCGTCGTTGAACGCGCACAACCGGTCCCGGTAACGCTGGAGCAGGTCGAACGCGTTTCTCGTCGCGAAGTCCTCGAACTGCAGCACGATCCACGGGAAGCGTTCCTCGACCGCCGTGACGAACTCCTCCACGAGGTCCGCGTATTCCTGGCCCCGAAGCCGGTTCTGGCGGAGCCCGAGGTAGAGCGGATCCTGCAGCAGGTCCTCGTTGTTCGTTCCCACGTCCAGCGTGATCGGCAGACAGCTCTCCGGGTGGACCCCGGCGCAGGCCGTGTACAGGGCCAGCTTGCCGATCGGTATGCCCATGCCGTTGGCACCCAGATCGCCCAGGCCGAGGATGCGCTCTCCGTCCGTGACGACGATGATCTCTGCCTCGTACGGCCAGTTCTGCAGCACGTGAGCGATCTCACCGCGGTCATCCGCCGAGATGTACAGGCCGTGCGGCCGCCGGTAGATGTGACCGAACTCCTTGCACGCCGTGCCGACCGTCGGCGTATAGACGATCGGCATCAGCTTCTCGATGTGGTTGATCAGAACGCGGTAGAAGAGGGTCTCGTTCCGGTCCTGCAGGTCTTTCAGGAAGATGTAGCGCTCGAGGTCCGAAGGCATGCGCCCGTAGTTCTCGAGCACCCGCGCCTCCTGCATCTCGGGCGTGGTGACGCCGGGCGGGACGAGCCCTCGGATATCGAAGTGCTCACGCTCCGCCAGCGTGAAGGCCGTTCCCTTGTTGAAGGTCGGGTCGTGGAGGATCTCGAGCCCATGGGGGATCTCGAGGCGCATCCTCCTACGCACATCCGTTCGACGTTTGTATCCGTCCGCACTGACCGTGTCGGTACTTGCCGCTTCGGCGCTCATGATGTGTCCTCCATCGCCCGATGGCATCTAGCTGGTTCAGGCCGCGCTCGGACGCCCTTTGGGTCGGCCCGCATCGCCGCGGCTCATGTAATCGCGAACTTCACGATGAACAGCAACGCGATCACCAGGACGGCGGGCCCGATCTCGCGCCACCTGCCGCTCAGCAGCTTGATGGCGGCGTACGAGATGAAGCCGAAGCCGATCCCGGCAGCTATCGAGAACGTGAGAGGCATGCCTATCGCGGTGATCACGGCCGGCGCGTACTCCGTCACATCGTCCCACTCGATCTCCGCCAGGCCTCGGGCCATGAGGGCGGCCACGAACAAGAGAGCCGAGGACGTCGCGTACGCCGGTATCATGGCGGCGAGAGGCGCGAAAAAGAGGGTCAGGCCGAAAAGTCCGGCCACCACCACGGCCGTCAGACCCGTTCGGCCACCCACGTTCGTGCCGGCCGCGCTCTCGATGTAGCTCGTCACCGTCGACGTACCCAACATGGACCCGGCGACCGTGGCAGAGCTGTCGGCCAGAAGCGCTCGATTGAGGCGCGGCAGCCGGCCGTCCTCATCCAGCAGGTTCGCCCGATGCGCCACCCCGATCAGGGTGCCCGCCGTGTCGAACAGATCCACGAAGAAGAACGTGAACACGACGGTGACGAATCCGACCTGCAATGTAGCAGCTAAGTCGAGCGCTAGCAGCGTCGGCCGTGGATCCGGAGGCGCCGAGACTATCCCCTGAAAGCTCGTGAGTCCGAGGGGCAGGCCGGCGACCGTCACCGCCAGGATGCCGAGAAGCACGGAGCCCGGCACCCGCCTCCATGCGAGCGCCGCGATCAGGGCGAAGCCGAGCATCGCGAGTGCCGGCTCGGGCCTGCTCATATCGCCCAACGTGACGAGCGTCGTGGGGTGTGCGGCCACCAGACCCGCATTCTGTAGGGCGATGAGACCCAGAAAGAGGCCGATCCCGGCCGAGATCGCGAGCTTGAGCGTGCGGGGCACCGAGTTGATCAGGTACTGACGAACCCTGAGCAGACTGAGACAGATGAACAGCACGCCCGAGATGAAGACCGCCCCGAGCGCCGTCTGCCAGCTGTAGCCGAGCGTGAGCACGACGGTGTACGCGAAGTAGGCGTTGAGCCCCATGCCGGGCGCGAGCGCGATCGGGTAGTTGGCATATAGCC
>JAUVMT010000107.1 GCA_030600085.1 Gemmatimonadales bacterium
GGTCGGCGCTCAGCTCTTCTCGGATTCCGCTTCGGCTGGATCGGCTGATTCCTCCGGCTCGTCGGCAGCCGCGGGCTCCGTGACGGCCGCTTCGTCATCAGACGCCTCCGGCTCCAAAGCGGCCTCTAGCTCGTCCGCCGGCTCCTGCACCTCCACAGCCTCCGGCTCCTGCACCTCCACAGCCTCCGGCTCCTGCACCTCCACGGCCTCCGGCTCCTGCACGTCTACGGCGGCCTCGGGTTCTTCAACGGCAGCCGCAGCCTCCGCTTCGGGCTCCTCCCGATCCTCCGCCGCGGCGGGCTTCCGCCCGCTGCCGGTACCGTACTTGGCTCGGAAGCGCTCCACGCGGCCCGCCGTGTCCACCAGCTTCTGCCGGCCGGTGAAGAACGGATGACAGTGAGAGCAAATCTCCACGTGGAGCTCGTCCACCGTCGCTCGCGTCTCCGAGACCCTCCCGCAGGCGCAGGTGATCAGGGTCTTCTTGTACTCCGGATGTATACCTGTTCGCATCGTGCTTTCCGTCTACCAGTTCGTGGGAAAAACAGCAGGAGAAGATAGCCGGCTCAAATTCCTCCCACAACGTCGGCGAAGATCTTCTCCCCGTCGAAACGGCCGTTCTCGATGAAGACCTCGGACGTCTTGTGGCCGTGTGTGATGCTGCCGGCCATGTAGACGCCGGGAACGTTCGTCTCCAGGGTCGCGGTGTCGATCGCCGGGACGCAGCTGTCGGGGTCCAGCTCGATGCCGACGCGACGAAACAGGTCGAAGTCCGGCTGAAACCCGGTCAGTGCGTACACCCTGTCGCACGGAAGATCCTCGACCTGGCCGTTGGCGCTTCGGATCGTGACGGCCGTCAGGGTTATCCGGAGAATCTCCGCCCCGAACCTCGCCTCGATCTCTCCGGCCGCGATTCGGTTCTGAACGTCCGGAACGAGCCAGTACTTGACCGTCGGCCGGAACTCGGTATGCCGGTTCACGAGCGTGACGTGGGCCCCGGCGCGATAGAGCTCGAGCGCCGCCTCCACCGCGGAGTTCTTGCCTCCGATGATGACGACACGTTGCCCGAAGCTCCGGTGCGCCTCGTCGAAGTAGTGGCTGACGTGAGGAAGATCTTCGCCCTCCACACCGACCGGGTTTGGGTGGTCGTAGTAGCCGGTCGCCAACACGAGCCTCGAGCAGCGGATCGACTCGGGGCCGAGCCGGGCCTCCAGTCGGCATTCGATGCCGTCCGCGTCTCGAATCGCCGAGGCGACTCGAGCGTACGTCCGGACGCGGAGTCCCTCGTTCCGCACAACCCCGCGGTAGTACTTCAGCCCCTCCTCGCGGGTGGGCTTCTGGCCGGCACAGGTCAGGGGATGCCCGCCGATCTCCATCCGTTCCGGCGTCGTGAAGAAGGTCATTCCGATCGGGTAGCGCATGATGGAGTCGCACACCGAACCCTGATCCACCACCAGCGGATCCAGACCTCTTCGCTTGGCGGATACCGCGCAGGCCAGTCCCACGGGCCCCGAGCCAACGATGATCGCGTCTTCCATATGTCTCCTCTTCCGGGGCTCAGATACGGTGGAGGCACGGCTCCTGTTCCCGACAGGAAGGTGCCGGCTCGCTCGCTGGAGGCTTATGGCTTCTCTATGTTGTTGACTCCTATCCTCTTCGGAGCGGCGCACGATGCCCATCGAGTTGGATCGCCTCAGGTCGTCCCTTTCCGGCCGTTACGCCATCGACAGCGAGCTCGGCAGGGGCGGTATGGCTACGGTGTATCTGGCTACCGATCTCAAACACGACCGCCGCGTGGCCTTGAAGGTCCTTCGCCCGGAGCTCGCCTCCGCGATCGGCTGGGAGAGGTTCAAGCGCGAGATCCGAATCGCCGCTCCCCTCAATCACCCACATATCCTGCCGGTCCACGATTCAGGCGAAGCGGACGGACTTCTCTTCTACGTGATGCCGCTCGTCGACGGTGAGTCCCTGAAGGAGCGGCTACAGCGAGAGGGCCGGCTCACCCCGGCCGATGCGCTGATGATCACCCGGGAGGTCATATCAGCGCTCAGCTACGCCCATGGTCACGGCGTCGTGCACAGGGACATCAAGCCCGGCAACATCCTGCTGTCGGCCGGAGAGGCGGTCGTCGCCGATTTCGGGATCGCCAAGGCGCTCAGCCAAGCCGGCAGCGACCAGATGACGCAGACCGGTGCCGCGCTGGGCTCGCCGGCCTACATGAGCCCGGAGCAGTCGCGAGGTGAGCCCGAGATCGATGGGCGCAGCGACATCTACTCGTTGGGCTGTGTTCTTTACGAGATGCTGGCGGGCGAGCCACCCTTCACGGGAAACACGCCCCTGGAGATGATGGCGCGAAGCCTGCGCGAGGAGGCTGCGCCACTGGGAAGCAAGGTGGAGGGAGTCCCGCCCCCTGTCGAGGCGGCGGTGCATCGCGCCCTGTCGAAGGCCCCCAAGGACCGGTATTCCACCGCCGCGGAGTTCGGCAATGCGCTCGTGATAGGGGCCGACCCCAAAGAGCTGCGCACCGCGCCTTCCGGTCGACAGCGAATGGTCGCCGGGGTCCTCCTCGCCCTGGCCTTCGTGCTCGCCCTCACCCTCGCGTGGCGCTTCGTAGGCGAACGCGGGGAGGAGGCCGGCGGTCCGGCGAGCCTCGTTTCGGACATCGCCGTGCTTCCCTGCAGCGCCGTCATGCCCGCGGACAGCGGCGCCGCCATGGCGATCGCTCGGATGACGGCACTAAACCTCGAGGGCATCCCCAATCTGAGGGAGACACCGGTCCACACCGGCTTCCGGTGGTGGGACGCACACCATGAGTCCCCTGACCGATGGAGCGAGGCGGCCCGCGCGCTCGGCGCCGAGCACGCGCTTCGGTGCACACTCGTGCGGACGTCCCCGGATCGATTCGAGGCCCGCTTCGAGCTGGTCGACCGGTCGGGAAACGTGCAGCACGCCTCGGTGGTCGGCGGGCCCGCGACGAGCACGCCGGTAGGCCTTGCCGACTCCCTCACCCTGGCGATAGTCGACGCGCTGCGGCCGGCGGTTGTGCTGTCAGACCTCGGGTATAGGGCACTCTCGGGGCACCACGTCGAGGCGATCCGGGCTTTGCTTGCAGGAGAGGCGGCCTTCCAGCGCGGCGCCTGGTCGCTGGCGCAACGACACTACGTAGACGCCCTGAGTATCGACTCGAGCTTCGTTCTAGCTCGTTGGCGGCTCGCCGACGTCCGCCGCTGGACGATCACGGCGACTCCCGCCGATCTCCGAGGCCTGGACTCGGCGGCCGCGACGCAGCTCGGGCAAGTGGACCGGCTGCTTCTGCAGGCTTGGCTGATGGGCCCCAGTCCACAGCTGCTGAAAGCGTACGAGGCTATAGTCCGGGAGTACCCCGGCGATGCCTACGCCACGCTCATCTATGGGGATGAGCTGTTCCATCGAGGGCCGCTATGGGGGATCCCGCTGGACAGCGCCCGAACGGTTCTGCGGCACGCTGCCCGAATCGACACGTTCCTCGTACCGGCATTCGACCACCTGGTCCAGGCCGACATCCAGCTTGCCGACAGCGCCAGCGCCCGTCACGCGCTGGAGCACCTGTTCAACATATCGGCAATTCCGCCGGACGTGGATGTCTATCTGCCGGCTCTATGGAAGCAGGCGTACCTGGAGCGCTTCGAGCCCGAGACGGCAGCAGCACGGCGCTCCGAGGTCTTTCAGGTGGCTACCCCACCCGCCCGGCAGGCCACCGCGCTGGCCGCGCGTCGAGGTCTATCGCTCGACCTCGCCGTAGCCGAGGAGGCCCTCGGCGCCATGCTCGCAGAGGCAGAAGAAGCCCATGCGAGCGAGCGCGTCACGGGTCGGGTGGCGCAGGGGCTCGCGGCGTTCGCGATGGGCCGGCCGCAGCGGGCACTCTCCCGCTTCGATGCGGCCGCAGGGATCGGCGACGCGGAGGCGAGGTTTCAGGCCGCCCAGTGGCGGGTCCTGCCCGATGCGCTCGGTCTCGAGGGCATCCCGGAAGCGGAACGGACGGCAGGCAGGAACGTGCTGGAAGCAGTCGCCGCCGCAGCCGGACCGGACGTCGACCCCGGTCGGGCCATTCGGGCGACGTGGACGCTCGGCCTCTCGGCACTGCGGGCGGGAGACACCCTGGCCGCTCGGCGCCTGGGCGAGAGTCTCCGAAACCTGGCCGGCCAAACCGGCTACGCCGGGATGGCCACGCTCCTCGACGCGGCGCTCGAAGCCTCGACGGGACGTTACGATGCGGCACTCGCCGCCAGCGCTCCCCTCCTGGCGTATGACTCTCTGGGCAAGGTGGGCCGGCCGTTCGCCCGCTCCGCGGTCCACCTGCTGCGGGCTGAATGGCTCGAGCGGATCGGCGACCTTCCAGCCGCCGCCAGCGAGCTCGTGTGGCACGAGAACGAGGATCTGGCAGGCCTGCCGGGCGGCCCCTCCCAGGCGGCGGAGGTGGATTGGGCGCTCGGCACGTACGCACGACTCCGGCGCGCTCGGCTCGCCCTCGCCATGGACGACCTGGAGAGCGCCTGCCGTCACGCCTCCGACGTGACCCGCTTCTGGAATCGGCCGGAGCCCGCGCTGGAGCCTCTGGCGCAGGAAGCGCGCCGGCTTCGAGAGGAGGTGTGCGGCCCTTGATCCACTGCAAGACCCTCGGCGCCGCAGAGCTGAGGGTGGATGGCTCTCCCGCTCCGCGAGAGCTCCTCTGGCGCAAGAACCTCGCTCTCCTCGTCTACCTCGCTCGTTCGCCGCGGCGGCGCCGGACACGCGAGCATCTCCGGGGGCTCCTGTGGGGCTCCAAACCCGAAGAGGCGGCCCGCCACTCCCTCAACGAGGCGGTTCGAGTCATCCGACGTCTCGCGGGAGAGGATGTCCTGTCCTCGGAGGGAGACCAGATCACCATGTCGCCCGAAGCGGTCGTCCTCGATACGGACGAACTGGAGGAGAGAGTCGCCGGCGAGGATTGGCAGGCAGCGGCATCGCTGGTCGGGGGCGTCTTCCTGGAAGGGTTCGGCGTTCCGGACTCATCGGACTTCGAGGATTGGATATCGGCCGAACGCGCAGCGTGGCTCCACCGTTCCGTCGAGGTGCTGGTCAGGTACGGGGAGGCTCGGCTCGCCTGCGGCGACTCCAGCGCGGCATCCGCCGCCGCACAGCGAGCTCTGGGCTTGGACCCCTTGAGCGATGCGGCGGTGCGGGCCTCCATGCGTGTGTCGGCGCTCGCAGGCGACCGCTCTGGATCCCTGTCGCTGTATCAGTCCTTCGAGACACGCCTTTCTGCCCAACTCCGCATCGAGCCGGAAGTCGATACGGTTCGCCTTGCCGATCGCATCCGGCGCGAGCGCACGTGGCGGCTGCCGAAGGCCGTGGAGCAGGAGGAACCGTCTCCCAAACGTGCACCGTTGATCGGACGAGATAACGAGCTGCTGAGCGCGCTGGAGGCACTGGGCGCGTGCCACTCCGACGGGAAGAGTACCGTCCTCTTTATCGAAGGCGACGCCGGCACCGGCAAGACACGGCTCGCCGAAGAGCTCCTCTCGCGCGCCCGGCTGGACGGTTCGGTGGTGATCGGCGTTCGAGCCGTCCCGTCGGACCGCGCTACACCGTACAGCGGTCTCCTCGCCCTGTGCCGGGCCGGCCTGATCGACGTACCGGGCCTTGTCGGAGCCCCGGCTGCGGCGCTTGCCGCACTCGCGGAATCGGCTGGCGGCTGGCAGGAGCGCTTCGCCGTGGAGATCGGTGCGGCCAGACCGGCCCCCCTGGGCCAGGCCTTCAGCGACTTGCTCCGCGTAGCCGCCGAGGAGCAGCCACTCGTGGCCTTCATCGATGACGCCGAATGGCTGGATCGGGAATCCGCGCTCGCCCTGACCGGAACTCTGCGCGATCTCGGCCAGCTTCCCTTCGCACTTCTCCTCGCGATCGCGCCGCATCCACGCCGCGCGGAACTGGAGAACCTCCGCTCCCACATCGGGCGAGATCAACCGGGGAGGACGATCACGCTGGCACCGTTTACGCTCGACGGGCTGGTTGCTCTCTCGCGCTGGGCGCTGCCCGACTACACTCCCGAGGAGACCGATCGACTGGTCCGCCGCCTGCAGGCGGACTCCGCGGCGCTGCCCCTGCTTGCCGTGGAGATCCTGAACGCGGTGTGCCTCGGCCTGGAGCTGAGCGACGAGCCTTCCGCCTGGCCTCAGGCCGACCGAACGCTCGACCAAACGCTTCCGTCCGAGCTGCCGGATTCCGTCGTGGCGGCGATCCGGATCGGGTTCCGGCGACTGCAGGAGCCCGCCCAAAGGGTGCTGGCCGCCGCTTCGGTCCTCGACGAGCGAGTCGATGCCGCGACGCTGGCCAGGGCCACGGAACTGGCTGAGGAGGCGGTGTTTGAAGGGCTCGATGAGCTCGAGTGGCAGCGGTGGCTGACCGCTGATCCCAGGGGCTACACGTTTGTGGCGCGCATCGTCCGTGACGTGATCGCCCGCGACATGCTCACCGCAGGTCAGACGGAACGCCTCAGGCATAAGGTCAGGTCTAGATCCTAGCGCGCGGACCTCGCGCGTGGTTCGTCCTCGTCACCAGGGGGAATGCGCTCTGGTGCGAGAGGTTCGAGAAGTGGGTCAGTACCGAAAGGTGAGCACGAGGGCGAGGAAGGAGTCCTGTCGTGTGGCGTGCGCGGGCTCGCGGGAGGCGGCGCCCAGGAACACCCGGCCCTGGAGGTCAAGGGTCAGGAAGTCGTTGAGACGGCGTGCGGCGCCGGCCTTCAGGATGGTGTTGCCCGAGTCCGTATCCAGGTAGACGCCGGCCTGTACCCTTCCCTCGGGAAGCAGCAGCTGGCCGCCCAGAAAGAGATCGTGCTCGTACGAAGTAGTGGATCGCTCTCCTCTCGTGTCGAACATGTACTCCAGGAAGACGCTGAGGTATTCAGCTGGAGCATACTCGAGCCCGCCCGCCGCTTCCCAGTGACGCTCACCGACGGAGCTCCGAGTCAACGCCTCGAGCTTCCACAACCAGGAGCCGCTCGTCCACTGAACGTCGAGGCTCGTTTGCGCCATGAGATCGTAGTGCGGAACCAGGATCATCGCTTCGGTCCGGTCCACGTCGAGCTCGAAGCGCGGGTCGCGGGTCGTCCCGGCGAAATGGGCTACGCCCACGTCGACGCTTCCGAGGGTGTGGGACCAGCGGACAGCCCAGTCGACATGATCCGCTTCCGCCGGCGACTCATAAACCGGCTCGTCGTCGACGACCGGTAAGGGCGACCAGAGACGCCCTGCGCCACCCTCGAACGGTCGCTCCCTGAACCGTGGGAGCAGGATGGCCTGGAGCGTGCCCCAATTCCGGATCATCAGGAGGCGGAGGAGCGGCTGTCCCAGCTTCTCGTATCCTCGTACGCTGCCTACCGCATAGCGCTGGTTGATGACATCGATGACCGGTCGGGACTCGGCGACCCCCCAGAACAGCTCGGCCA
>JAUVMT010000133.1 GCA_030600085.1 Gemmatimonadales bacterium
GTTCCCGGCCGCACGGTCCAGCAGATGATGTTTCCGGACGCGCCGATGGCGCTGAAGATGGCGTGCGGCGAGAACCCGAAGCGGGTGTACGGCCGGGGCCGGCAGAGGTCGCCGCGAACGCGCATGGGGAACATGGCGGGCTACCGCGAGGCCTTCATCGAGGCGGAACGATACCGCAGGAAGTGGGACGCCTGGATCGAGGGCGGCATGAAAGAGGATGCGGCGGATGCCGGAGATGCCGGGGACGCTCGAGATTCCGGAGGGCCGCCGGAGCGCGATCTGGCCAAGGAGACGCTGGCCGAGGTGCTACGCGGCAACATCTTCGTGCACAACCACTGCTACCGCGCCGACGAGATGGCCGGGATGCTGGACCTCGCGCGCGAGTTCGGCTTCCGGATCCGCTCCTTCCACCACGCGATCGAGGCGTACAAGCTCCGGGACCTCCTGGCACGCGACACGGTCGCCGCCTCGATGTGGGTGGATTGGTGGGGGTTCAAGCTCGAGGCCTACGATGCGGTGCCCCAGAACATCGCGTTGGTCTCCGAGGCTGGCGCGCCGGCGATCCTCCACACCGACAGCGACATGGGGATCCAGGTCATGAACCAGGATGCCGCCCGGGCGATGTACGCCGGCAGAGCCGCCGGCATCGACGTCGGCCGAGACGAGGCGCTGCGATGGATCACCGCGAACCCGGCCTGGGCCCTCGGGCTCGCCGACCGAGTCGGCACGCTGCAACCGGGCAAGAACGCCGATCTCGTGATCTGGTCGGGAGATCCCTTCTCCGTGTACACGCGGGCCGATCAGGTCTTCATAGACGGTGCGCTGATCTACGATCGGAGTCGGTCGGACGTCCAGCCGACGACGGACTTCGAGCTCGGGATTCTGCCGTCATCCGGCCAGGGAGGCGACCGATGACCGCCCGGCTCATCGCCGCGGCGCTCGCGGCAGCGGTTGCACTGCTGCTCTCGACAACGCGCCCGGGCGAGCTGGCGGCCCAGAACCTCGCGATAGCCGGCGCCACCGTTTACCCGGTCTCCGGTCCGCCGATCGAGGGCGCGACCGTGCTCGTGCGCGACGGCCTGATCGCCGCCGTCGGAACGGACGTGCCGATTCCGGCGGACGACTTTGCCGTCTTCAACGCGGAGGGGAAGGTGGTGACGCCGGGCTTCTTCGACGCGGGCACCCAGATAGGCCTCGTCGAGATCGGCCTCGAGAGCACCACGGTAGACTCCCGCGTGGAGGGTGACCCCGTGAGCGCCGCTTTCGACGTGGTCGACGGGTTCAACCCCAATTCGACCCTGATCCCGATCAACCGCCTCGGAGGTGTGACGACGACGGCGGCGCTGCCGACGGGTGGGCTCATCGCCGGGCAGGGGGCGGTGATCGATCTGGAGGGCGAGACGGTCGAGGAGATGCTCGTCAAGCCTCGGGCTGCGATGGCGGCCAGCTTCGGACCGGGCGCTGCCGCCGCGACGGGTGGGGCGCGCGGAGCCGCCTCGCTGCGTCTCCGGGAGGTGCTCGAGGATGCCCGCTACTGGGCGAGCCACCGCGAGGCGTACGACCGCGGGGAGGTGCGGCCGCTCAGCATATCCCGCCTCGACCTCGAAGCTCTGCAGCCGGTATTGGCCGGCGAGATCCCTCTGGTGGTCCTGGTGGACCGGGCCAGCGATATCCTCGCCGTGCTGAGAATCGCGGAGGAGTACGGCGTGCGACCGGTGATCCGCCGCGGCACCGAAGCCTGGATGGTCGCCGAGCAGCTGGCTGAGAGGAACGTGCCCGTGATCGTGAAGCCGCTGACGAGCCTGCCGGATGGCTTCGATCGGCTGGGCGCGCGATTCGACAACGCGGCGCTCCTGCACGAGGCCGGCGTGGCGGTCGCGATCTCCAGCTTTCAGTCCCACCGTGCGCACAACATAGGACTGGAGGCGGGCAACGCTATTCGTTTCGGTCTGCCGTGGGAGGCCGCCTTGCGTGCCGTGACGTTGACGCCGGCCGAGATCTACGGCGTCGCCGACCGTTATGGCTCGATCGAGGCGGGCAAGGTCGGGAACCTGGTGGTGTGGAGCGGCGACCCGTTCGAGCTTTCGAGCCGGGCGGAGGAGGTGATCATCCGCGGCGTCCGCGTGCCACGCGAGTCTCGGCAGCTCGAGCTGCTGGATCGGTACCGGACGCTGGATGGCGGGCCGCCGGCCTACAGAGGCGGTGAGGAGGGTGGCACGGGCGGTGAATAGACCCCGCGCCGGCGTCTTTGTCGGCTTACACTCAGAGACGGGAGGCTTGTCCCATGCCTAAGCTCCTCACGGAGTTCATCGGAACCTTCTTCCTCGTGCTGACCGTCGGGTTGACGGTCCTGAGCGGCACGCCGTTCGCTCCGCTCGCAATCGGCGCGGCGCTCATGGTGATGGTCTACATGGGTGGGCACATCTCCGGCGGCCATTACAACCCGGCCGTCACCCTCGGAGCGGCGCTGCGCGGCGCCATGGACCGTCGAGATGTCGTCCCGTACTGGGTGGCGCAGCTGGTCGGCGCTCTCGCGGCGGCTGCCGTCGTTCAGGCGGTCGTGGGTGCGACATTCGCGCCGGCCCCCGGACCCGAAGCGGGCACGCTCGCAGCCGTTCTCGTCGAGGTGCTCTTCACCTTCGCGCTCGTGCTCGTCGTCCTGAACACGGCGACGGCCGAGGAGACCGCGGGGAACTCCTACTTCGGGCTGGCCATCGGCTTCACGGTGGTGGTCGGCGCCTTCGCGGGCGGCGACGTCTCCGGTGGAGCGTTCAACCCCGCCGTCGGCACGGGTCCGATCCTGTGGCAGACCCTCGCCGGCAACGGGTCCCTCTCCAACCTATGGCTCTATCTCGTCGGACCGTTTCTTGGCGGCTGGCTGGCGGCCGTCGTGTTCAAGCTTCAGCATCCCGCGAGCTCACCCGCGGAAGCCTGAAAGCAAGCTAGAGGCCGGGCCTTCGGGCCCGGCCACCGGGGACGAGCCCCGCACCTTCGGCAGGACGCGTCCGAAGCCTCGAAAGCGCAGTCACGACGCGGCGTCATCGACTCCTGCGGGATTCATCATCACGTTCGCGCAGGGGTCCGCCGGGGGTTAAATTTCGTTCCCGTCAGGTAGCGCTTTCGGGGCTGCTCGAGGGCCCGAAGAAAGCCCTGTCGCAGGACTCCCCGAGCGGGGTGTCCACCCCCTTTCTATCCGCTGACACAGAGGGACATGGAGAGCACCGAGAGCAGCGACCGGATCGAGCCGCGCCTCATCGAGGACGAGATGCGCGAGTCGTTCATCGACTACTCGATGAGCGTGATCGTGCAGCGGGCGTTGCCGGATGTCCGGGACGGCCTGAAGCCGGTCCATCGCCGGATCCTGTATGCCATGCAGGAGGCCGGTCTGTCGCCCACCCGCGCCCACAAGAAGAGCGCGACGGTCGTCGGCGATGTGCTGGGCAAGTACCACCCGCACGGGGACTCGGCGGTGTACGATTCCCTCGTCCGCATGGCCCAGGATTTCTCGCTTCGCTATCCGCTGGTGGACGGCCAGGGCAACTTCGGGTCGATCGACGGAGACAGCGCCGCCGCCTACCGGTACACGGAGGCCCGGCTGACCCCGCTGGCCGTCGAGATGTTGGCCGATTTCGAGAAGGAGACGGTCGACTACGTCCCGAACTTCGACGATCGGCTGCAGGAGCCGACGGTCCTGCCGTCCCGCCTTCCGAACCTGCTGGTGAACGGATCGTCGGGGATAGCGGTCGGGATGGCCACGAACGTGCCCCCGCACAACCTCCGCGAAGTCGTCGCGGCGTGCGTACATCTGATCGACGATCCCGACTGCTCGCTGGACGACCTGATGGCCTATGTCCAGGGCCCGGATTTCCCCACGGGAGGCCACATCCTGGGGACGCACGGCATCCGCGAGGCGTACGAGACGGGCCGCGGCCGGGTGATCATGCGGGCCCTGGCGCACACGGAGGAGATGCAGGGCGGCCGGGAGCGGATCGTCGTCACGGAGATCCCGTTCATGGTGAACAAGACCCGGCTGATCGAGCAGATCGCGCAGCTCGTGCGCGACCGGAAGCTGGACGGGGTCACGGACCTGCGGGACGAGTCGGATCGGGACGGGATACGCATGGTCATCGAGGTCAGGCGGGATACCGATCCGCGCATCATTCTGAACCGGTTGTACAAGCACACCCAGATGCAGTCGACGTTCGGCGTGATCATGCTCGCGCTGGTTGGCGGCGTTCCACGGGTCCTCTCGCTCAAGCAGGCTCTTCAGCACTTCGTCGACCACCGGCACGAGGTCGTGGTCCGCCGGAGCACCTACGAGCTTCGGGTGGCCCGCGAGCGGGAGCACATCCTCCAGGGCCTCAAGGTCGCGGTCGACAACATCGACGAGGTCGTGAAGGTCATCCGTAAGTCAAAGGACACGGATGAGGCCGGCGGGATGCTGCGTGAGCGGTTCGAGCTCACCAAGCGTCAGTCGGACGCGATCCTGAACATGCGTCTCGCCCGGCTCACCGGCCTCGAGATCGAGAAGCTCGAGGCGGAGATCGAGGAGCTGACGGCCGAGATCGGGCGTCTCGAAGAGATCCTCGGCTCGGAGAGTCTCCGCATGTCGGTGATCAAGGAGGAGCTCCTCGAAGTCGCCGGCAAGTACGGGGACGACCGGCGCACCGAGATCCTGGATGTGCCGGCGGACTTTTCCGACGAGGACCTGATCGCCGAGGAGGACATGGTGATCACGGTCAGCCGTACGGGCTACGTGAAGCGCATTCCGCCGGATGTCTACAGGCAGCAGCGCAGGGGCGGGCGCGGCATCGCCGGCATGGGGACGAAGGATGACGATTGGGTGGAGCACCTCTACCTCGCGTCCTCGCACGACTACCTCATGTGCTTCACCCAGAACGGCCAGGTCTACTGGCTGAAGGTATACGAGGTACCGCTCGGAAGTCGCACGGCGCGCGGGAAGCCGATCGTCAACCTGCTGAACATCGGGAACGAGGAGGCGATCGCGTCGATCGTGCCCGTGCGGGACTTCCCCGAGGACCTCAACCTGATCTTCGCCACCCGCCACGGGCTGGTGAAGAAGACGAGCCTGGCCGCCTATTCGAACGTTCGATCGACGGGCATCAACGCGATCAACGTCGTGGAAGGTGATCGCTTGATCGACGTGCAGCTGAGCGACGGGACGAACGACATCATGCTTGGGACCCGTTCCGGAATGGCGATCCGGTTCGCCGAGGCCGACGTTCGCGAGATGGGTCGAACGACTCGGGGTGTGAAGGGGATAGTGCTCCGGGCTGAGGACGAGGTCGTGGGGATGGTGGTCGTGCGCCGCGACGCCACCTTACTGACTTTGAGTGAGCGGGGCATGGGGAAGCGCACTCGGATCGACGAGTACCGGACGCAGCGACGAGGCGGCATCGGTCTGATCAACCTACGCATCACCGAAAAGACGGGCCGCGTCGTAGGGGTCAAGGAGGTCACCGATTCGGACGAGCTCATTTTTGTCACGCGGAACGGCGTCGTGAACAGGCAGCTGGCGCGCGAGATCCGCACAATCGGCCGGGCCACCCAGGGGGTACGGCTCGTCAACCTGGACAAGGGAGACGCCGTCGTGGACGTGGCTCGTGTTCTGGCCGACACGGAGGATACGGCGACCCTGCCCGTTGCCGCGTCCAGCGAGACCGGCGAGGCCTCCGAGCCCGCAGGCTGAGTCGTTGAGTGAGCTCCTGGAGGACCGACCCTCCGACGGCGAAGCGTCGAACCTCGTCTCGCTCCCGCAGATCAGCGATGCCGCCGCCCGCATCGAGGGTGTCGCGGTCCGCACGCCCCTCCTTCCGGTAGAGCACGCCGCCGCCCGCGTGTGGCTGAAGTGCGAGAGCTTCCAGCCGACGGGCGCCTTCAAGCTCCGGGGAGCCTACAACTTCATCGCCCGGCTGGATCCGGAGGAACGGGCCCGCGGCGTGATCACCTACTCCTCGGGCAACCACGCTCAGGCCGTCGCCTATGCGGCGCGGGAGTTCGGCGTTCCGGCCACGGTGGTCATGCCGGTGGACGCCCCGGCATTCAAGCTGGAGGCGACCCGTTCGTTCGGCGCCGACGTCGAGCTCTGCGGAACGCTGAGCACGGAGCGCGGAGCGCGGGCACAGGAGCTGGCCGCGACCTCAGGCTCTCCGATCGTCCCGCCGTTCGATCACCCGGACATCATCGCAGGCCAGGGGACGGTGGGTCTGGAGCTGGCGGAGCAGATGGAGCGCCAGGGGGTGCATCCTTCTGCCGTTGCGGAAGGTGAGCCACGGGTCCTGGTTCCGATCGGGGGTGGAGGCCTCGTCTCGGGCATCTCCGCCGCACTCGGCGCGTTGGTGGGCGAGGCGCGCGTGTTGGGCGTCGAGCCCGAGGGGGCGGCCTCCATGAAGCGTTCGCTGGAGGCCGGTGGTCCGGTGGCCCTGGAAAGCGTGGAGACGATCGCCGACGGGCTGAAGCCCGTCACTCCGGGGAAGCTCACGTACGAACACTGCCTGGCGCTGCTCGAGGGGGTGCTGACCGTAAGCGACGACGAGATTCGCCGCGCCGTACGCTGGTGCTTTGCTCGCCGTCTCGTGGTCGAGCCGAGCGGGGCCGCGGGGGTCGCCGCCCTGCTGGCCGGCCGGGTCCCGGCCGGCGAAGGGCCCGTCATCATCGTCATCTCGGGCGGGA
>JAUVMT010000224.1 GCA_030600085.1 Gemmatimonadales bacterium
CTGCTGCTCATCTCGGTCGTTCTTCTCGAGCTCGGGGTCCTGGCCGTCCGGCGGCTGGCTCGGATCAGCGACGGTTGGGGCGAGCCGCCGGTGCTCGGCGCGGCCGTGGGATCGGCGGGCGCGAACAGCGACGCGGGCCGAAGATCGGGCGCCGACCGGGAGAAGCCGATCGGAGGGAGCTTCCTGGCCGGGATCACGCACGTGATGAGGTCGCCCTATCTGCTGGGCATCGTGCTTTACATGCTGCTCTACACGATCACGGCCACGTTCCTCTACTTCCAGCAGGCCGAGATCGTGGCCGCCACGTTCGACGATCGAGCCGTACGCACTTCGTTCTTCGCCCGGCTCGACCTGCTCGTGAACATCCTGACGGTCGGGACGCAGTTCTTCCTGACCGGGAGACTCATCAAGCTGCTCGGCGTGGCCGTGACGCTGGCTATCCTTCCGGTCGTCGTGATGATCGGCTTCACCGGCTTGGGGCTCGTGCCCACGATCACGGTGCTGGCCGTGGTTCAGGTCCTCCGCCGATCCACGAACTTCGCGGTGGCTCGGCCCGCGAGAGAGACGCTCTACACCGTGGTTTCGAGGGAGGACAAGTACAAGGCGAAGACCTTCATTGATACGTTCGTCTACCGGGGCGGCGATCAGATCGGTGCCTGGTCCTACGTCGCGATGGGTTGGCTCGGTCTGACGATGGTCGGCATCGCCTTCGCGACGGTGCCCGTCGCCGGCGTCTGGCTGCTCGTGGCGTTCTGGCTCGGGCGCCGTCAGACGGAGCTGGCCTCCGAAGCGTCGTCGGCCGAAGAGCTTCCCGCGGCGTCGGCCCCGGCCTAACCCGGCAGGCGGAAAGCGAGTAAGGAGCGGATAGGATGACACTGTCGCGAAGAGAGATGCTCAAGGCCGCCGCGGGCGTCGGCGCCTTGGCGGCTCTCGGCTTGCCGTCGAGCCGCGCACTGGGCCTGGCGCTGCCCCGTACCTCGGAGCTCCTCATGCGTCCGATCCCATCCTCCGGTGAGAAGATCCCGGCGATCGGAATCGGAACGGCGCGACGATATGACGTCGAGGGATCGTCCGAGGAGATGGCCGTGCTCAAGGAGGTACTGGCGGCCTTCGCGGTGATGGGCGGTCAAGTGGTGGACACGGCCCCCTCTTACGGGCGGGCCGAGATCGTGGTCGGCGAGCTCGTGAATGCGATCGGCAACCGCGATGATCTCTTCCTGGCCACCAAGGTGCGTGCCGAGGGGCGGGAGGCCGGCATCGAGCAGATGGAAGAGTCCTTCCGCCGGCTGCACACCGACCGGATCGATCTGATGCAGGTCCACAATCTCGCGGATGTCGAAACTCAGCTCGCGACGCTCCGGGAGTGGAAGGCGGCCGGCCGCATCAGATATTTGGGAATCACGACTTCCTTCGACCGGCAGTACGAGGACTTCGAGCGGGTCATGCGCGAGCAGGAGATGGACTTCATACAGGTCAACTACTCCCTGGGCGATCGCGGAGCCGGAGAGCGGATCCTGCCGCTGGCGGCGGACCGGGGTATGGCCGTTCTCGTCAACCTTCCGTACGCGCGCGGCCGCCTCTTCCAGAAGGTGGACGACCGCCCGCTGCCGGAGTGGGCTGCCGAGTTCGACTGCGAGAGCTGGGGGCAGTTCTTCCTCAAGTTCGTCCTCTCGGAGCCGGCCGTCACCTGCGCGATTCCCGGAACGGCGAAGATGACCTATCTGGAGGACAACCTCGGCGCGGCTCGAGGGCGGCTGCCCAACCCGGAGCTTCGGCAGCGAATGATCGCCTTGTACGACAGCTTGTAGGCCAAACCCCTACAGGTCCGGCCCCCACCTGCCCTACGCGGCTGTCCACCGGTTCCCGACACCGCCAAACCCCGGACGCTCGTAGCTTTGGGTCAGACCCGTTGTCATGGCGACGCGATGACGGCCCCGGTTCCCTGGATGGAGGCCGGCGCCCGTCTCACGCCCGACTGGAGGACACGGCGGTGACCGGAAATCACGGCGCCCACCACGCCCACGCGCGACGCGGCCATCTGCGTCACGACTTCTCGAAGGCTCCCTTTCTCGTCATCTGGGAAACGACGCGCGCCTGTGATCTCGCCTGCAAGCACTGCCGCGCCGAAGCGATACTGGACCGCAACCCGCTCGAGCTCACGACGGCAGAGGCCAAGCGCCTCATGGATGAGGTGCGACGATTCGGCCGGATCGTCTTCGTCCTCAGCGGGGGCGACCCGGTTCGACGCCCGGACCTCGTGGAGTTGGTCGAGCACGGCGCCGGCATCGGCCTCCGCATGGGCCTGACCCCGGCCACGACCCCCCGGATGACGCCGGAGCTGCTAGCCGAGCTCAAGCAAGCCGGACTGGCCCGGGTCGCCGTGAGCCTGGACGGCTCGAACGCCGAGATCCACGACGCGTTCCGGCAGGTCGAGGGGTCCTTTCAGGAAGGGCTGAGGATTCTGCGGCAAGCCGGGGAGGTGGGGCTCAGCACCCAGGTGAACACGACAGTCAGCCGGTTCAACGTCGACGATTTCCCTCATCTCTGCGAGCTGATGGAAGGGCTCGGCATCGTCTTCTGGGAGGTTTTCTTCCTCGTGCCCGTGGGCCGGGCCCGCACCGAGGACCTCGCCACCGCCGAGGAGTTCGAGGAGGTCTTCAACAAGCTCTACGACCTTTCCAAGACCGCGCCCTTCGATATCAAGGCGACCGCCGCGCCGCACTACGCTCGCCTGGTCCTGCAGCGCCAGGTCGCCGAGCGCCGGGCGGGGGAGCGGGACGAGGCGCCCGATCCGCTGACGGCGGGTCTCTTCTACTCGCTTCAGGACGGCATCGGCAGAGCGCGCGGCGTGATCGAGGGCGACGGCTACGCCTTCGTGGATCACGTCGGAGAGGTCTATCCCTCGGGCTTTCTCCCGGTCTCGGCGGGCAACATTCGCGAGAGCGGGCTGGTCGAGCTCTACCGCGACGCCCCCCTGTTCCGCCAGCTCAGGGACCGCGAGCTGCTGAAAGGGAAGTGCGGGGCGTGCGAGTACCGGACCGTGTGCGGCGGCAGCCGCGCCCGCGCTTACGCGCTGACCGGCGACTATCTGGAGTCGGACCCGTTCTGCATTTACATGCCGGCTGGCTACGAGGAGCCTGCCGCGGCCGGAGTCGGCTAGCCGGACCTGGACCGACCGGCGCTTGGGCCGCTAGCCGATTCGAATGCGGCCCGTGATCTCGCGTGGCGAGATGCGGATCACCTTGGCCGCCGCCATCGCGGCGACGTCCTTCGGCCTGATCTTCCCCTCGCGGCCCACCTGACCCCGGAGCGCCCGGATGGCGGTCACGTGCCCCTGGAAGCCGTGCACGAGCTCGGCATCTCCGAGCACGACTACCGAGTACCATGGCTCGCGGAGCCCCTCGGCCTCCACGACCGTGAGGCAGACCGCCGGGCTCGCCTGGAGGTTGGTGATCTTGCGGCCGCTCCGGCTGGCGACGTAGAAGTCCTCTCGATCCCAGCCGTAGATCACGGGGACCGAGTAGGGTCCTGTCTCCTCGACGGTCGCCAGGCTCCCCCACCAGCTGCGGGTCAGAAGGTCCTCGACCTCCTCGTCCGTCATCTCCCGGGAGATGCCGAAGCGGCTGGTGAACTCCTTGGTTGCCGCTTCGTTCGACGGTGGGTCTTCTCGTTCGTGCATGCCGCGGCCTCAGCCGCCCCGGGCCAGGCGAACGGCCGCGCCCACGACGGCCAGAAAGAACATCC
>JAUVMT010000100.1 GCA_030600085.1 Gemmatimonadales bacterium
ACATCCAGTCACAGCTGCGGAAGCTGGGGGTGGAAATGACTCTCCAACCGCTCGATCCGAGCGTCGTGACGCCGCGGCTGGAGTCGGGAGAGTTCGAGGCGGTGTTCTCGTGGTTCCGGAGCTACGAAACACCCTGGCTGCAGCGGTTCGGCCTCGGGGCAGGAGAACCCGTCGGCTACCGGAATCCCCGGCTGCTCGAGATCATCGATCTGGCCAGCCGGACGTGGGTGCCGGCGGAGGAGGACAGCCTGTACGCAGAGATCGCGGAGATCTTCCGGGCAGACGTCCCCGTCACGTTCCTTCACACGAGCGTCGGCCTGACGGTGGCGCACGAGCGGGTTCGCGGCCTCAGCAGCCCGTGGCGCGTGGAGCCGGTAGCGCACATGGACGAGCTGTGGATCGAGGAAGGGCCATGATCTGGAAAGGTGCGCCAGGAGCCGGACACAGGACTCGGCGGCGGCTCCTCATCAGCCTGCTTCTCCTCCTTCCAGTCGGCTGCCAGCAGCTGCCCGATGGCGACGATCGCACCACGATGGTTGTCCTCTATCCCGGGACGGGGGTGGGAGCCTTCCTGAACGGGTCGGGTCCGCTCGTCTTCCTGCTCCCTCTCGTCGGGCTCACCGATTCCGGAACGCTCGAAGGCCGTTTGGCACAGCGCTGGGAGCATACGCCCGATCGGCGTTCGTGGACGATCTGGCTCCGCTCTGGTGTCCGCTGGCATGACGGCGTTCCGGTGACGGCGCACGACGTGAAGTTCACCGTCGATCTGATGCACCATCCGGCGATTGCGGACCTCAACTACATCGAAGACGTCACGGTACTGGACGACACGACGCTGGTGATGCGCTTCTCGGGCGTGCGGCCGTTTGCTTCTTGGTGGCTGCCCGGCGCCTGGAACGTGTTCTATCCGAAGCACCTGCTCGAGGACGAGGATCCGGCCGGGTTCTACCGTTGGGAGTACTGGGAGCACCCGGTGGGCAACGGAGCGTACCGCTGGGTGAGCCATCAGCCGGGCACTCAGCTGCAGTTCGAGGCCAACCCGGACTACTACCGGGGCAAGCCCGCGATCGACCGACTCATCATCCGGTTCGGCTCCCTCGGCTTCACGGAGCTGTTGGCCGGCGAAGTGGACGCGATCAACTTCGCGAGCAGCAATGATGTACAGGTCCTGGCGGACGATCCGCGGTTCAGGCTTTACCGCGAGGTCTGGGATGATATCGCCGCGCTCCAGTGCATCTTCTGGAACCTCAGTAACCCGCTCTTTCAGGACGTCCGCGTGCGCCGGGCGCTCACCCTGGCGATCGACCGGGAGGATCTCAAGAACGCGATGTTCATGTGGCCCCGGCTCCCCGTGATCGATGGGCTCGTGAGTCCGCGGCAGTACTGGAACGAGGAGCTGCCGCCGGCGTTCCCATTCGATCCGAGCGAGGCCGCACGCCTGCTCGACGAAGCCGGGTGGCGTGACGAGGACGGCGACGGTGTGCGTGAGAAAGACGGCCAGCGGCTCGAGTTCACCGTGCTTGCAAACGCGGAATGGGAGGGCGCGGCGGTGTACGCCAACCAGAGCCTTCGAACTGTGGGCGTGCGGATGAACGTCCTGCTCCTGGACAACAGCGTCGTGCGGGAGCGGCTCGCGAGCAGCGACTTCGACGCTGTGATCGAGTACCTGTGGGCGGAGCCCGGATCCGGCGTCCACTCGCTCGACGCCCTTCTCGGCGAGGAATCCAGCACGGGTTACCGCAACCCGCGTGTTGTCGAGCTGATCGACCAGCTCCAGGCGACTCTCGATTTCGACGTCATTGACCAGATATACGCCGAGCTCTCGGAGATCATCCGTGCCGATGTGCCGATGACCTACCTGACCATGAACGTGGAGACCTACGTCGCCCACCGCCGGATCAAGGGCCTCAGCACGCCGTTCCGCGCCAATCCGGTGTGGAACGCGGAACACCTGTGGATCGAGGAGGAGTGAAGCTGCGCCGACTGCTGGGCTCAGTGTCGGTGCTAGCGACCGCTGCCTCGTTCGCCGCCTGCGGACCCGCTGACGACTCTCCGGACCGGCAGTCCGCGGGCCCTGATGCTCGTGGGCCGGTCACCGTGACGGTGCTGGTCCCGGACGGGGACGAGCTCGTCATGAGCCCCGTCTCCGACACGCCCCACAAGTTCCTCATGTTCCAACCGCTCGTGGCGCGGGCCGCCGATGGCACTCTCGAACCGCGTTTGGCGAGGAGCTGGGAGCCCTCTGCCGACCATACGAGCTGGACGATTCATCTGGACCGCAACGCCCGCTGGCACGATGGCGTCCCCGTCACGTCCGACGATATCAAGTTCACCGTCGAGCTCATGAGCCTGCCGAGCGTCGGCTACGGGCAGTACTACGGAGTCGAGATCGAGGTCTTGGACGACTCGACCTTCGTCTGGCGCTCGAAAAGAAACAGCCCTCTGGGCGACTATCACAGCTTCTTTCCCAAGCACGTGCTGGAGAAGCTCGATCCCGATGGGTTCTACGAATGGGACTTCTGGGCGCATCCCATAGGCAACGGGCCGTATAGATACGTTCGGCATCTCGAGAAGACACTGACGGAGCTGGAGGCGGTTTCCGACTACTTCCGAGGCCGGCCGGCCATCGATCGCGTGATCCTCAAATACGGCTCCGGAGCGGGAGCGATACCGGAGCTTCTGGCGAGCAACGTGGACGTCATCCCGCTCAACGCCATCGACGTGCCGAAGGTGGAGAACGACCGGCGGTTCCAAATCACCTACAAGAGCGCGTTCTGGAGCGGCTGGGCCGGGTACGGAATCATGTGGAACCACCGTCACCGGGTGTTCAGCGATCCCAGCTTCCGGCGCGCCGCTACCCTGGCCATCGATCGCCCGGCGCTCCACTCCCTGCTCCATCTTCCGGACGACCTGCCCGTGTTCGACGTCGTTTTCACCGAGCGGCAGGTGAGCGAGGCGCCTGAGCCTCTCCCGTACGATCCCGACGCCGCGCGGCGTCTGCTCGAAGATGCGGGTTGGGTCGACGCGGACGGGGACGGCGTTCGGGAGCGAGACGGTGAAGAGCTGACGTTCACCGCCATCACCGACGCAGGGCAGGGCGACCGGGTCGCCGTGATCGTTCAGGCCCACCTCCGTGCGGTAGGGGTGCGCATGGAGATTCAGACGCTGCCCGGCCCGATGGTTGTCTGGCAAACAAGGGTGAAGCCCGGCGATTTCGAGGCGGCCATCTTCTGGTGGAATCCGGGCGTGTACGGCACGTTCGGACCAGACTCTTTTCTCGGATATCTGAACGAGGACGTGCACGCGCTGCTGGAGGTCCTGCAGACCACGCAGAATCCAGCGGTCGTCGACTCCTTGTACCGGGAGCTGTGGCCGCACTTCCAGGCGGACATTCCCGTTACGTTCCTCGTCCCCAGGGTGACCCTGTTCGTCAGCGACCGCCGCCTCCGTGGCTTGAGCAGCCCTCACCGCGGGGACCCGGTGTGGTACATGGATGATCTGTGGTGGGAGGAGGAGTGAGAGGCCCCGGCCAATCTAGTGAATCCCGTGTGTACGCATCTGGTATGTGCTTATTGTCACGAGATTTGAAGCGTAAATGTTAAAGTACATCATAAAGCGTCTCCTGCTCTCCGTGCCGCTCGTCCTGGGCATCGTCACGGCTACCTTCTTCATCGCGCGCCTGGCGCCGGGCGACCCGATGGACATGTACCTGGAGCCGCAGCGGCAGCGGCAGGTCGATCCCGAGGTCATCGAGCTCATGCGGAAGAGGTACGGGCTCGACCAGCCGATCCACGTCCAGTACGTGACGTGGATCAAGAACGTCGCGAGGGGCGACTTCGGGGAGTCTTTCCGGCACCGCCGGCCGGTGAGGGATATCGTGGCGGAGGCCGTGCCCTACACGCTCCAGCTCACGATTCTGGCACTCCTCCTCGATGCCCTCTTCGGCATCTCCCTGGGCATCATCTCGGCCGTGAAGCAGTACACGAAGCTGGACAAGACGCTGACGGTGGGGTCGCTCATCGTGTATGCCATCCCCGGCTTCTGGCTGGCGCTGATGCTCATCATGCTCTTCTCGGTAAACCTCGGTTGGTTTCCGACCTCCCAGACGCGGTCGATGAACTACGAGGACCTGACCATGATCGGGAAGTTCCTCGACCGGCTATGGCACCTCGCGCTTCCGGTGTTCGTCCTGGGGATCGCGGGTGCCGCCGGTACCGCCCGGTACATGCGGAACCGCCTGCTGGAGGTCCTGAACGAGGAGTATATCGTTGCGGCGCGGGCTCGCGGCTTCCGGGAGAGGACGGTGATCGTGAAGCACGCGCTGCGGAACGCGCTGATCCCGATCGTCACCATCTACGGCATGAGCCTTCCATTCCTTCTGGGCGGTGCCACGATCATCGAGACGATCTTCGCCTGGCCCGGGATGGGGCGCCTCACGGTCGCGGCGGTCGGCGGGCGGGACTATCCGATCATCATGGCCACCACGACGATCGCGGCCCTGCTCACCGTGCTCGGCAACCTGCTGGCCGACGTCACCTACGCCGCCGTGGACCCGAGGGTATCGTACGATGCGCCGCGAAAACGCTGAGCCTCGGCGCTCTCCGCACCGACTCCGGGCCTTCGTTCCCGGACTTGGCCACCTGGCGCTGGGCCACACGGGCCGTGGGGTTCGCCTCATGCTCTTTTCGGTGGCGACCATCTTCCTGGTGGTGTGGAGGTGGGACCGCTTCATCGACGCCTTCTCGACCCCGTTCTTGGACCGCTGGCTCGCCTCGATCTTCCTGATCCTGATGCTGGCCGGGGTGATCTGGTATTCGCTCCGGGACGTGGGACGGATCCAGCAGAGCGCGGGCGAGGAGCGGCGAGGGAAGAGCCCGTGGGCCGTGGCCATGCGGCGCTTCCGCGAGAACCGGCTCGCCGTCTACTCCATCTACATCATCATCCTCTTCTACGCGCTGGCGATCCTGGCACCGATCCTGACGCCGTACGACCCGGCGGCCATTCCCGATGTGATGGCGAACCGCTACCTGCCCCCGTCCGGGGACCATCTCTTCGGAACCGACGAGTTCGGCCGCGACCTGTTCAGCCGGGCGCTCTACGGGGCGCGGGTATCTCTGTCCATAGGGCTTCTGGCGATGATCATCGCCAAGACGATCGGCACGCTGTACGGGTCGGTGGCGGCGTATTTCGGCGGGACTGTCGACAACGTCCTGATGAGGATCGTGGACGTGTGGATCGCCTTCCCGACCTTCTACCTGATGCTCATGCTCGTGGGGGTGTTCGAGGCGAACATCGTGGTGCTGGTTCTGATCCTCGGCCTCACGGCCTGGCCGGGCACGGCCCGATTCATCCGCGGCGAGATCCTGTCGCTGAAGAATCAGGCGTTCACGGAATCGGCCCGGGCCATCGGACTCCCGGCGCACCTGATCATCGTGAGGCACCTTATTCCCAGCGCTCTCTCCCCGGTGCTGGTTACGGCAGCTCTGGCGGTGGCCGGCATGATCGGGGCCGAGGCGGGCCTCTCCTACCTCGGACTCGGGATCCGGCCGCCCACGCCGTCCTGGGGAAACATGGTCGCGGCGGGCAAGGACAACCTGCTCAACGCCTGGTGGGTGGCCTTCTTCCCCGGCGGCCTGCTCACCCTGACCCTCATCTCCTTCAGCCTGCTAGCCGATGGTCTCCGCGATGCGCTCGATCCCAAGGCTCTAATGCAGAAGTACGTCTGATGCTTCTCTCCGTCCGCGATTTGCGGAGCGCGTTCTTCCTCGACGAGGGCGAGCTGTGGGCCGTGGACGGCATCTCCTTCGACGTTGAAGCGGGCGAGACCGTGGGCCTGGTGGGCGAGTCGGGGTGCGGGAAGACGATCGTCGCCCTCTCGATTCTCGATCTCATTCCGCATCCCGGACGGGTAGTAAGCGGCCGGGTGCTCTTCGAGGGAAGAGACCTCCTCCGCCTGCCGCCCGAGGAGATGCGGAAGGTGAGGGGCGCCGGCATCGGCATCATCTTCCAGGAGGCGGCCGCGGCCCTGAACCCCGTTTACCGGATCGGAAACCAGATCGCCGACGTCATCCGGCTCCACCGAGGGCTCGCCAGGCGGGATGCGTGGAGCGAGGCCGTGAAGGTCTTGGCGGCGATGGGGATCCCGGAGCCCGAGAAGCGGGCGCGAAGCTACCCGTTCGAGCTCTCGGGAGGGATGAAGCAGCGGGCGATGATCGCCATTGCGATGGCTGGCAGGCCGAAGCTGCTCATCGCCGACGAGCCGACGACCGCTCTCGACCTGACCGTTCAGGCAGAGATCAGCGATCTGCTGCGGCAGATCCAGGACGAGTACCGGATGGCCATCCTCATCATCTCCCACGATCTGGAGTTGGTTGCGGACATGGCCGACCGCACGATGGTCATGTATACGGGGCGCCTGGTGGAGACCGCCGACACGAAGGAGCTGGTGGGCGAGCCGATGCACCCCTACACGCAGGGACTGATCGGCGCGATCCCTGTCCTGGGTGCTGGATCCGAGACGCCGCTGCAGGGAATCCCGGGAGCGGTGCCCGACCTGCTGGACCTCCCGAGCGGCTGCACTTTCCACCCTCGCTGCCGCCTCGCGGACGACGAGTGCAAGCTGGAACCACCACCGCTCGAGGACGCGGCGCACCGGCACCAGTGCGCGTGCTACAAGGTGAGGGTACAGACGTGAGGGTGACGCCGTGATGCAGCCTGGCTCGCCCGACCCGAGCCCTCCGGAACCGAGGGCTGCGGATCCGAGCCGCTACGGCGACGTCCTCCTCTCAGTCCGCGGCCTCAAGACGTACTTCCCGCTGGGACAGGGCTGGACCGGCAAGCGCGACTTCGTGCGTGCGGTCGACGGAGTGGATTTCGACCTCCGGCGCGGCGAGGTATTGGGCCTCGTGGGAGAGTCAGGAAGCGGCAAGACGACGCTCGGCCGCTCCGTCGCCAGGCTGGTGGAGCCGACCGCGGGCAGCATCCGGTTTGACGGAGGCGACTTTCGTCGACTGGCCGGAAAGGAGCTTCGGCGGGCTCGCCGCCGGCTTCAGATTGTTTTTCAGGATCCGTACGCTTCTCTCAGTCCGCGCATGCAGATCGGCCAGATCGTAGCCGAGCCGCTGAAACTGCATCGGTTGGTGCCTCCGTCGCAGACGAAGGAAAAGGTCCTCGAGCTATTGGATCGAGTGGGGATCGAGCCGTACTTCATATACCGTTATCCGCACGAGATGAGCGGAGGGCAGCGGCAACGGATCGCGATCGCTCGGGCGCTCGCTCTTCAGCCCGAGCTCATCGTGGCCGATGAGCCCGTGTCGGCCCTGGATGTCTCGGTCCAGGCTCAGATCCTCAAGATCTTCCTCGGTCTCAAGCGCACGGACGGCATCGCAATGCTGTTCGTCTCCCACGACATCGGCGTCGTGGAGCGCATCGCGGACCGTATCGCGGTGATGTACCGCGGCCTGTTCATGGAGGAGGCGCCGACGGACCGGCTGATTCAGTCACCGCTTCACCCATATACGAGGGCACTGCTCGCCGCCGTCCCCGGGGCCGGCTCCGCCGGGAAACAGCACGTCCGAGTGCGCGGTGAGCCGCCGAGAGCCACCGAGGAGCTGCGTGGGTGTCCGTTCGCGAGCCGCTGTCCTCTCGTCGAGCAGGTGTGCCGAGAGCTCACCCC
>JAUVMT010000193.1 GCA_030600085.1 Gemmatimonadales bacterium
CGATGGCGCGCGCCGCGATCGCGGCCGGTGCGGACGGCGTGATGGTGGAGGTCCACCCGATGCCGGCCGAGGCGGTGTCGGACGGAGCCCAGTCGCTCACGCCCGATCAGTTCGAGGCGCTCAGCTCGCAGCTGCGGTTGATCGCCCGGGCAATCGGTCGCGACCTTGCCGAACCCGCGCGGCCCGCGGCCGTGGCCGGAGCTTGAAACGACGGCCTCGTCGACCCTCTCACCGAAGACACTCCCTGAGGCCGCCCGCCTGGCGCGGCGGGGCGAGGATATCGCTGCTGCCTACCTAAAGTCTCGCGGCCTCGAGATCCTGGCTCGAAACTGGCGCGCGGGGCACCGGGAGCTGGACATCGTCGTGCTGGACGGGAGGGTGGTCGCCTTCGTCGAGGTGAAGGCTCGCCGCGGTGGGCCGCAGCATCCCCTGGAGGCGATAACCCGGGCCAAGCGGCGGGACGTGCGCCGGGCAGCGGCCGCCTGGATCCGTGCACATCCCCGAGTGGGTGTGGAGTTTCGCTTCGACGCGGTGGCGGTGCGATTCGAGGAGGGACGCCAGCCCGCCGTCGAGCACATCCGCAACGCGTTCTTCGGCGAGGACACCTGAGCAGGCCGGTTCTCTAGATCCGCTCACGAGGAGTTGATTCGGCTTCTCGCCGGGTCTAGCTTCCCTCCGCCCCAGGCCCGTGGGGCGCGAGCGCGTGAACCCCGTCAGGGCCGCGAAGGCAGCAGCGGTAAGCGCGGGAGCGTCGCCACGGTCCGCCTGGGGTTCTGCTCTGATAAAAGGGGCTCGCCCCGTCTTTCGACCCGTTCCCCGCGATCGTAGCTTGGGGCCGATGCACCACACCGCACTTGCCAGAAAGCACCGACCTCGTCAGTTCACCGAGCTTGTAGGCCAGCAGCACGTCAGTGCCACGATCCGGTCTGCCGTCCAGGGGAACCGTGTCGCTCACGCCTATCTCTTCTGCGGACCGCGGGGCGTGGGCAAAACGACCGCCGCCCGGCTCCTCGCGATGGCCCTCAACTGCGAGTCGACGCAGGACGGTGAGCCCTGCGGGGCGTGCGTTTCCTGCCAGCGGATCTGGGCGGGACAAGCCTCGCTCGACGTGGTGGAGATCGACGCGGCCTCCCACCGTGGCGTCGACGATGCCAGGGATCTGCGGGAACGGGCGATGTACGCGCCGTCCGATGAGCATCGCTTCAAGGTGTACATTGTCGACGAGGCGCACATGCTCACCCGCGAGGCCTGGAACGCGCTGCTGAAGATCCTGGAGGAGCCTCCGCCGCGCGTGATCTTCGTGTTCGCCACGACCGAGCCGCACAAGATCAGGAATACCGCCGCGCCGGTCCTCTCCCGCTGTCAGCGGTTCGACTTCCGCCGGGTACCGGTCTCGGAGATCGTCGAGAGGCTCCGGGAGGTGGTGGAGCGGGAGGAGGTCGCCGCCGAGGATGCCGCGCTCATCTCCATCGCGCGCAGGGCGGAAGGTGGAGTGCGAGACGCGCTCTCGCTTCTCGATCAGGTACTCTCTCTCGGTGAGAGGGTGGAGGTCGATGAAGTCCGCCGCATGCTGGGACTCGTGGACGAGGAGCGCTATCTCGAGTTCCTGGGTGCCGTGTCGAATCGTGACGGCGCTGCCGTGTTTCCCTTCGTCCGCGCGCTGCTGGACGACGGATACGACGCGTCGGAGTTCGTGCGCGGCCTGGCCGAGACCCTGAGGACGCTCCTCATTCTGCGTGCCGACTCCGAGAGCGCTTCGCTGGAGATCCTTCCCGAGAGCCGGGAGCGCTTCGCCGAGATGGCTGCCTGCTTCGAGGAAGTCGACCTCCTGCGGCTCCTGGTCGCGGTCACCGACTTCGAAGCGCGCGGTGGGCTGGGTCGGAGCGGTCACGAGCGGGTGCAGCTCGAGGTGTTGCTGCTTCGGCTCGTCGCCATGGAGTCGACGGTCGAGCTCCAGGAGCTGCTCGAGGCGGCTGGCGCCGGCCCGCCCCCTCGTCAGGACACGAAGGGAGGCTCCGGCGGTCGCCCCGAGCCCGAGATCGGGCTTCGTCCCGAGACCCGGCCCGCGCCGGGAAGCCGCTCCGCTCCGGCGTCGCAAGCGTCCCGGAAGGCCCGCCCCCGGCTAGAGCCCCCGCCGGCCGCGGAAGCGACCGCCGCCAGGACGAGTTCCGGAGGAACGGCCACCGGATTGCGCGACATTTGGAGAGAGACTCTCGAGGGTACGACCGAGTTGGGAGGACAGGCCCTGGCGCTGCGCGGGGCACGCCCCGTCGAAGTCGACGGTCAGGTCCTGGTGCTCGAAGTCCCGCCGGGCCTGCGCGAGGATCTCGAGGCGTTTCTCTCGGACGTGGCGCGCTCCGGGGCCTTTCGGAGCACGCTGGCGACACGCCTCGGGCAGGACGCCGATGCGTTCTCGATTCGGCTTGAGGAGAGCCGGAGGACGGAAAGGTTCACCGCTCGGACTACCCGCCAGCAGCGGGTTGATGAGATGGTGGCCCTGGATCCCGCGCTGCGCGATGCGGTAGAAAAGCTTGATCTCACCTTGAAGGAGTGACCCCGTGGATAGTCTCGGAAACCTGCAACAGCTGTTTCAACTCGGTCAGCAGATGCAGACGCGGCTGGCCGACCTGAACGATCGATTGGAGAAGGAGACCCTCGGCGCCACGAGCGGTGGGGGAATGGTGGAGGTCAGCGCGGATGGCCGCGGGAACGTGCGTCGGCTGAAGATCGATCCGGCCGTGGTGGATCCCGAGGACGTCGAGATGCTGGAGGACCTCATCCTGGCAGCGGTCTCCGAGGTCCAGCGGCGGGCCAGAGAGACGATGGAGAAAGAGATGAAGGAGGCCGCCGCCGGCCTTCCGATCTCGAACGTCGCAGGCCTGTTCGGCGGCTGATGCGCCGATGCCCGCCATCGAGGAGCTGATCACCGAGTTCAGCCGCCTGCCCGGCATCGGCCGCAAGACCGCGCAACGCCTGACGTATCACTTGCTGAAGAGCTCGCAGACGGAGACGCGCCGGCTGGCAGGGGCTCTCGTTCGAGTGGCCGACGAGGTGCGAACCTGCAGCCGGTGCGCCAACCTCAGTGACCGGGATCCGTGCGAGTACTGCGGCGACCCGAGACGGGTCTCCGACCAAGTGTGCGTCGTGGAGGAAGCCTCCGACATCGCGGCGATCGAGAAAGCGGGGAACTACCGCGGCCTCTACCACGTGTTGGGCGGGAGGCTCTCGCCGCTCGACGGGATCGGGCCCGATCAGCTGAACATCTCCGAGCTGCTCGCGCGTCTGCGCGACGGGGTGCGGGAGGTGATCGTGGCCACGAATCCGAGCGTCGAAGGCGAGGCGACGGCGACGTACCTCCACCGGATCGTGTCGCCGCTGGAGGACGTCAGGGTCACGCGGCTTGCCCGGGGCCTGCCGGTGGGTGGAGACTTGGAATACGCGGACGGGGTTACGATAGCGGAAGCGTTCGCAGGACGGAGGGAGATGTGACGTGTGGGTCGTGAGGAGGGAACGGGTGCCATCGCGCGCTGTGAAGGTGACGGGGTTCGTTTTGCTCGGAGCGGCTACGGCCGCCCTGATCGGCGTGGTTCTGGCGCGAGACCAGATGGTCAGACACAGGCGGGGCCTGTTCAGCCCCCATCCGCTGCGGCGGCTGGCGGCGTTGGGGTACCTGCGGTCGTATCCGAACGTCGACAACGTCCTCTTGTTGCGCGACTATCTCGCTTGGGAGCAGCGGCCCATGCTTCGGAAGAAGGCCTCGGCGGTCCTGGAAGACATGGAGCGGGAGCTGACCGGACCTCGGATGGCGGAAGGGACCTAGCAATCGACGCGACGGCCGACTGGCCGGTTGGCATCTGATGTCACTCAATCTTCCGAACACGATCACGTCCATCCGCGTCGCGCTCGCGCCGGTGGTGGCGCTTCTCCTGCTCGGACCGACGTTTAATTCCCGACTACTGGCCTTCCTCGTCTTCGTGCTCGCAGGGATCTCGGACCTCTGGGACGGTCAGCTGGCCCGTCGTCGCGGGCAGATCACCGACTTCGGCAAGATGGTCGATCCTGTCGCCGACAAGCTCCTCGTCCTCGCGACGCTGCTGCCGCTGTACTGGATCGGTCTCGCAGACCCCGATCTGCTTCCGATCCCTCTGTATGGCGGACTGCCGCTTTGGGCGGTAATCGTCCTGCTGGGGCGCGAGATCGTGATCACGACCCTGAGGTTCGCCGCCGCCAAGCGCGGCACCGTGGTTCCCGCCAGCTCCGTCGGAAAGCGGAAGGCACTGGCTCAGAACGTCTTCGTCGGCTCGGCCATTCTCCTTGTCGCGTTGCGTACCGGCGCTCGGGCCGGTGGCTGGTCCGGCCCGTTCTGGGAGGGCTTTCAGCCCGTTCATCAGTGGTTCACCACGGTGAGCCTGACGATTGCCCTCGCTCTCACGCTCTTCTCTCTCGTCACGTATCTCGCGGCATTCGGCCGGATCTTCGCCGGTCAGGAGGCGTGACCGGGTCGCGGGGGAGCGTGTCACGGGCGCGGCGTCCGGATCGGTGATATCCCCTCCGCGGATCATCCGCCTGGCCGACGTGACGGCGGCCGAGGTGCACGAGGCACTGGATGAGGTCGCACCGGTAGAGGGGTCGGTGGATCTGCGACCGCGCGGATACCTTCTCGATCTCAGCATCCGCGCTCCCGATGAGACCCTGGGCCGAATCGTTCGGCAGGTCCGGCGTAGGTTCGGGGAACGGGTCTACGAGATCGGGCCGCGCTCCCTCGCCGCGGTCGTGGTCGGGCTGCTCAGGGAGCGAGGTGACACCGTGTCGACTGCCGAAAGCTGTACCGGGGGCTGGGTGGCCACCGCGCTGACCTCGGTTCCAGGGGCTTCCGACGTCTTCTGGGGCGGCATCGTGGCATACGACGACGCGGCGAAGATCGCGGAACTGGA
>JAUVMT010000222.1 GCA_030600085.1 Gemmatimonadales bacterium
CCGGGCCCACCGCGACCGAGTTCCACAAGCGGGCCCAGATGGAGGACTCCGGCCTGATGCGCCGCCTGGGCGTGATGGATGCCGGAACGGTCGCGGAGGCCGGCTACCGCGGCATGCTTCGAGGCCGGCGCATTGTCATCCCGGGGACCATGAACAAGCTGGGGCCACTCGGCCTTCGCCTGGCGCCGCGCAGGATCGTACCGGGCGTGGTACGCCGCCTCCAGGAGGAGTGAGCCTGCCCGAGTGAAGGTGACGGGTGGGGTGGTCGCGGTCGGTACGGCCGTCGCGATGGGTGCGGTCGTGGCGCTCGGCGGGACAGCTGTGCTGGGTGGGGCTGCCGCGCTCGGGTGGGGCCGCGCCGCCGACTCGCCAGGCGACCTCTGCGCCGGGCTTCCCCAACCTTCCCCCGGCCGCCTGACGCCCAGCCTGGATCTCTACTGCCTGCAGCTCGTTCCAGCCGGGCGGGCGGCCGGCATCGAGGGGGCGCTGTCGCTGCTGCCCGTGCGATCCACGTTCGGAGCGGCGGTCACGCCCGACGGGCGTCATCGCTTCGATGGCGTGCTCACCCTCCGCGGCTTGCCCGAGCCGGAAGAGCTTGGGCCCTACTCCGCGTACATCGCGTGGATCACGACCCCGGTCTTCACCCCGCTGATCAAGCTCGGGCCGGTCGAGAACGGGACAAACGCGGTCGGGATCGTGGATCTCGAGAAGTTCGTGGTGCTCGTCAGCGCCGAGGAATCGGCGGAGGTGGACGAGCGCACGGGCCCGCTCGTCCTGCGAGGCCGGTCCCCGAGCACGAGGATGCGATCCCCCGACTTCTTCGAGTTCGCGATGGGCGGGCGTTCGGTCGGCGACGAGCGTTCGGTCGGCGGCGAGCACGAGTCTGCGGATGAATGGGATCCACCGCCGACGCCGGCTGGCCTCTCCATGCTTCCCGCCCTGATGGACCTTCGGCCCGGCGTGGGGCCCTTCCTCCCTGTCGTGGGTTCGCCGCAGCGGATCCCCGTGGCCCGGCCGCGCGAGGTTATCCAGCTCGCGGACGGTGATTCCCTGGAGCTCGTCGCCGGCTTCGTGCGTCGCCGATTGCGCGGCCGTGAGCTGCTCATGTACGGCTTCAACGGGCAGTTTCCGGGACCCCTGCTTTGGGTGCCGGAGGCCGCTCGGATCACCGTGGGCTTCCGCAACGAGATCGACCTGCCTACCACCGTCCACTGGCACGGCGTTCGTCTCGACAACCGTTACGACGGCGTGCCGGGAGTCACGCAGGAGCTCGTGCTGCCGGGCGGATCCTTCCGCTACGAGATCTTCTTCCGGGATCCGGGGATCTACTGGTATCACCCCCATCACCGCGAGGACATCACGCAGGATCTGGGTCTGTACGGGAACATGCTCGTACGGTCGTCGCGGCCGGACTACTACGGGCCTGCTCACCGGGAGGAGGTCGTCGTGCTGGACGACCTGCTGCTGGGCGAGGCCGGCCTTGTCCCGTTCGGCGATGAGGCGGCGACGCACGCGCTCATGGGCCGCTTCGGCAACCTGATGCTCGTGAACGGCGAGCCCGACTACGCCCTCGAGGTCCGTGCCGGTGAGGTCGTCCGCTTCTTCCTCACGAACGTCTCCAACACCCGCACGTTCAACCTGTCGCTCCCCGGCGCGCGGCTGAAGGTCGTCGGCTCAGATGTCGGCAACTTCGAGCGCGAGGAGTGGGTGGAGAGCGTCGTGATCGCGCCGGCCGAGCGGTACATCGTGCATGCCCGCTTCGACCGGCCCGGCGACGTCCCGCTCCTCAATCGGGTGCGTGGGATCGACCACTTGTACGGCCGCTTCATCCCCGAGGAGGACACCCTGGGCGTCGTCACGGTCTCTGCCGAACAGGCCCTGCCGGATCTGGATGCGGAGTTCGCGCGGCTCCGCGAGCATCGGCACGTGGTGGAAGAAATCGCGCGCTACCGAATGCACTTCGACCGGCCTGTGGACCGGGAACTGGTCCTGTCGATGGAGTCGCGCGAGCTGCCGTTCCTGGTCGACCGGTTGATGCGGCTGGATTCCGCCTACTTCAACCCGGTGGAGTGGAGCGGCACGATGCCCTTGATGAACTGGGCCTCGACGACGCGCCAGGTCGAGTGGAAGCTGGTCGATCCGGCCACCGGGGCTGTCAACGAGGAGATCGATTGGCGTTTTCGCGTCGGTGATGTCGTGAAGATCCGGCTGTCGAACGAGCGCCGGGTGCTCCACGCCATGCAGCATCCGATCCACCTTCACGGCCAACGGTTTCTCGTCGTGGCGGTCAACGGGTCGCCGAGCGACAACCTCGTCTGGAAGGACACCGTGTTGCTGCCCGTGGGCGCCACGGTGGATATTCTGCTCGAGCTTTCGAATCCCGGGGACTGGATGCTCCATTGCCACATCGCGGAGCACCTGGAATCCGGCATGAAGATGGTGTTCAGGGTGGAGGAGGAGGCGGAGTCCCGCCCCTAGTCCCCTCGTTTGTGCCTCGAAGGTCAGCCAGGAGAAGAGACATGAAGTACAGCCGTATCGGGTTCTCGTTAGTTCTCGTTGCGCCACTCCTCTTGGGCGCCGGCACGGGTAGGCTCCTGGGGCAGCCGTCCGCCCATCTGGTCGAGGGCGTTCGCGAGTATGTCGCCGTCGATGCCGAGATCATCGCCCTGAAGGACGCGACGGTCATCGATGGCACCGGCGTGCCGGCTCGCCCGGGTCAGACGATTCTGATCGAGGGAGGTCGAATCACTTCGGTCGGTCCGAGCGGCGATGTCGAAATACCGGAAGGCGCCGAGGTGATTGACGCAGCGGGCCATACGGTGATTCCGGGTCTGGTGGGGCTGCACAACCACATCTTCTACACGGCGGCCGGCGGCCGGCAGGCCCAGCTCAACTTCAGCGCCCCGCGGCTCTACCTCGCTTCGGGCGTCACGACCGTGCGTACCACGGGAAGCCAGTCGCCGTATGCGGATATCAATCTCAAGCGCTCGATC
Organism: Gemmatimonadales bacterium; assembly: GCA_030600085.1. GTDB lineage: Bacteria > Gemmatimonadota > Gemmatimonadetes > Palauibacterales > Palauibacteraceae. The sequence continues at coordinate 2,994 of JAUVMT010000222.1, forward strand.
GATGACGGAGAGACCCCCGGGCCGCGGATGCACATCACGGCGCCCTACATCACGGGATCCGGCGGTGGCTCCCCGGGAGGGATGGCAGCGGTGGATTCGCCCGAGCAGGCACGACGCTTCGTCGAGTACTGGGCCGAGGAGGGCGCCACCTGGATCAAGGCGTACACGGACATCACGCGTGAGAACCTCGGGGCGGCGATCGAGGCGGCGCACGAGCACGGCCTCAAGGTGACGGGCCACCTGTGCTCCGTCAGCTTCCAGGAGGCCGTGGATCTCGGGATCGACAACCTGGAGCACGGCTTCCTCACCAACAGCGACTTCGACCCGAACAAGACTCCGGATCAGTGCCCGCCCAACAGCATGATCACGGTGGGGCAGGAAGGCGATCCGGCCGGTGAGATCGCTCAGGCCACGATCCAGAAGATGATCGACGCCGACGTCTCGATGACTTCCACGCTGGCCGTGATCGAGCCGTTCATCCCCAACCGACCCGCGGAGGATGAGCGGACGCTGGAGGCGATGGCCCCCGAGATTCGCGAGGCCTACCTGGAGACCCGCGGAAGGATCAAGGAGGCGGGCCCCAACTTCCCCTTCAACGAGGACATGCTGAAGAAGGGGATGACCTTCGAGGCCGAGTTCGCGAAGGCCGGTGGGTTGCTGGCGGCGGGCGTCGATCCGACGGGTATCGGGGGCACGCTCCACGGCTTCGGCGATCAGCGCAACCTGGAGCTCCTGGTGGAGGCCGGCTTCTCGACCGAGGAGGCCGTGGAGATCTGCTCGGCCAACGGAGCGAAGATCCTGGGCGTGTCCGACGAGCTGGGAACCATCGCGGC
>JAUVMT010000183.1 GCA_030600085.1 Gemmatimonadales bacterium
CTTCAGCCGCGAGCACCTGGAGTATCACGAGGAGATGACCAGTTACCGTGAGGCGAAGCTTCGGTTCGCGGAGCTGCTTGCGCCCGACGGCGTCCTTGTCATCAACGGCGACGAACCGGCGTGGGACTCCCTCCGGGCCGCGGCGGGCGAGGTCGTGACCACAGGGTTCGGCGATGGCCTTCAGGTGAGAGCTGAGTCCGTGGAGGTCCTTCCCGAAGGCACCCGCTTCCGCCTCTGCGGAGCGTACGGGGAAGCCCTCGTGGAGCTCCCACTTATCGGCCGGTTCAACGTGGAGAACGCTCTCTCCGCGGCAGGGATAGCCCTTCACCTCGGGATGCCTCCGGCCGAGGTGGCCGAGCGGCTCGGGTCGGTCCCCCAGGTCCCCGGCCGATTCGAGATCCTGAACCGGGAGCCGGTCCTCGTCCTCAGGGACTACGCCCACACGCCGGACGCCTTCCGGTTCGCCCTTGAGGCCCTACGGCCGCTCGTCGAGGGCCGTCTGATCATGGTCTTCGGGTGTGGCGGCGACCGCGATCCCGGCAAGCGCCCGCTGATGGGCGAAGTGGCCGGGTCCCTGGCGGGTCACGTCATCGTCACCTCGGACAATCCGCGGTCCGAGGATCCGGCGCGAATCGCCGAGGAGACGGTGGCCCGAATGGATCCGAGCGCCTACGAGATCGTGCTCGACCGGCGCGAGGCGATCGGCCGGGCCTGGGAGCTGGCCGGTCCGGGCGACGCGGTGCTCCTCGCCGGCAAGGGCCACGAGACCTACCAGATCGTGGGCAGCCGCAGGCTCCCCTTCGATGAAGCGGAGATCGTGGCTGAGCTGCGAGGGGAAGCGGCGTGAGCGGGCCGGGCGGAATGGGGGTGGAGGGGTGAGCGAGCGGGTGATGTTCAGCTCGAACGACGTCCGCGAGGCTCTGGAGCTCCCTCCCGATGGCGGAGGCAACAGCTACACGTCCGTCTCCACCGATACGCGCACCCTGCGGCCCGGCGCCCTCTTCGTGGCCCTCACGGGCGAGCGCCACGACGCGGTCGACCTTCTCCCCGAGGCTGAAGCCAAAGGCGCGGTAGGCGCGGTGGTGCCGGAGGATCGAGCCCTCCCCATCACGCAGCTCGAGCTCTTCGGCGTACCCGACGCGACCCGGGCGCTCGGCGACCTGGCCGCGTGGCACCGGCGAGCGAGCGGCGTACGGGTCGTCGGCATAACGGGAAGCTCGGGCAAGACCACCGTCAAAGAGATGGCGGCAACGGTCCTTGGCCGTGGATATCGCGTCTACAAGACAGCCGGGAACCTGAACAGCCAGGTCGGCCTGCCGTTGGCCATCCTCGAAGCCCCCGCCGATGCCGATCTCTGGGTGTTGGAGCTGGGAAGCAGCGAGCCGGGAGAGGTCGCCCGACTCGCCGAGATCTCCGCGCCCACGGACGCCGTCGTCACCACCGTCGGACCCGCGCACCTGGAGTTCTTCGGCACCGTCGATCGAGTGCTCGAGGAGAAGCTCTCGCTCATCGCGGCTGCCAGTCCCGACGGAAGGGTCGTGGTCGGCGAGCGGCCTGAGAAGCTCGTGGCCGGCGCTCTGGGATTGAGGCCCGATGCCATCGTGGCGGGAACCGGCGATGCAGCGTCCTGGCGGCCCGACGAGCATTCCGTCGAAGCGGAGGCGGTTCGTTTCGTACGCGATGGCGTCGAATACCGCGTGCCTGCCGGAGGCCGCCATCACCTGGCGGATGCCCTCATCGTGGCCGCTCTAGGCGATGCGCTGGGGGTTCCGGCCGCGGAAGTCGCCCGCGGTCTCGGCACGTACCGGCCGCTCGGCATGCGGAGCGCGCTGGAGCAGGTCGGCGAGATGACCGTCATCGCGGACTGCTACAACGCCAATCCGGAGTCCTTCGCGGCCGCGATCGAGTACTGCGAGGAGGCGTTCCCGAACCGGCGGCTCGTCGCCGTCGTGGGGACGATGCTGGAGCTCGGGAAGGCTTCAGGAGCCGCCCACCGAAAGATCGCCAAGCGACTGGTCCGCGCGCACTTCGACCTGGTCGCGGCCACGGGAGACTTTATCGACGCGTTCGAGGGGCTCCGGATCGGCCGGAACGGCACCGGTGTCTTCGCCGCAGACAGCATCGAGCGTCTGTGGGCGGAGCTGGCTCCGAGGCTGTCGGGCGACGAGGTCGTGCTCGTCAAAGCCTCCCGTGGCGTGCGGCTCGAGGGGATCGTCGACCGGCTGCGGTCGTTCGGTTCGGGCGTGGGCCCGAGCGTCGCGCCCGGCGCAGAGGGAGGCGACTGAATGCTCTTTCGTCTGCTCTTCCCCCTGTCCGATCGTCATATCATCTTCAACGTCTTCCAGTACATCTCCTTCCGGGCGGCGGGCGCCATGGTGACCGCCCTGCTCCTGACCTTCCTCGTGGGTCCGCCGGTCATCCGCTGGCTCAAGACGCAAGGGTGGGGACAGGTCGTCCGGCTCGATGGGCCGAGCTCCCATTTCCACAAGGCGGGAACGCCGACCATGGGCGGGCTCATCATCGTGACCACGGTCCTGATCTCGACGCTGCTCTGGGCCCGTCTCGACAACCCCTACGTAGTGATCGTGGCCGCCGCGACGGCGTGGTTCGCCGCGATCGGGTTCATGGACGACTACCTGAAGATCGTCCGGCACGAGCCGCGCGGCCTCGTGGTCAAGTACAAGCTCGTCTGGCAGATGGCCGCCGGGCTCACGCTCGGCGTCTTCCTGCTGCTGTTTCCGCTCTCCGGTCGGCCGCCGACGCACACGATGTTGCCCTTCTTCAAGGACTACTACGTCGTGTTCTGGGCCCCGCTCTATCCGCTCTTCGTCGCCCTCGTCGTCACCGGAAGCTCGAACGGGGTGAACCTGGCCGACGGTCTGGACGGCCTGGCCGCGGGCCTGAGCGGAATCGCGGCGCTCACCTTCGGACTCTTCGCCTACGTGATCGGCCGTGTCGACACCTCGGCGTATCTCGGCACCTTCTACCTCCCCGGCGCCGGCGAGCTGGGGGTCTTCTGCGCGGCGATCACCGGGGCCGCGATCGGCTTCCTCTGGTTCAACGCGCCTCCGGCCGACGTGTTCATGGGCGACACGGGCGCGCTCGCTCTCGGGGGGGCGATGGGCGTGACGGCCGTGCTGCTCAAGTCCGAGTTCCTGCTCGTGCTGGTCGGCGGCGTCTTCGTGGCTGAGGCCGTGTCTGTTCTGCTGCAGACCGGCTGGTTCAAGTTCACCCGGTGGCGCACGGGGACCGGCCGAAGGCTGTTCAAGATGGCCCCGCTGCATCACCACTTCGAGAAGTCGGGTTGGCCGGAGACCCGCGTCGTGGTGCGCTTCTACATCCTCGCCATCCTCTGCTCGCTGGTCAGTCTGGCCACCTTGAAGATTCGATGAGAGTGCCGGGTGCGACTTTGATTCCTCTCGAGACCTTCGATTCCGGCGCGCGGAAGCCCAAGGAGCCGCTCGTGCGCCCCGGAGACGTCGTGGCCGTGCTCGGACTCGGGACATCGGGCGTGGCCGCGGCGCGACTGGCGAAGGCTCACGGGGCGGATGTGTACGCCAGCGACGTCTCCGCCGCTGATCTCCAGAAAGCGGCGGCAGCGGAGCTGGGCGCGGAGGGGATCGAGGCCGAGGCCGGCCGGCACGATCTCGGCCGGATATGCGCATCCGACCTCGTGGTCGTGAGTCCCGGCATCCCCCCGTCGGCCGAAGTCCGGCGCGAGCTGCGCGAGGCCGGCACGCCGTGCGTCGCGGAGGTGGAGCTCGCCTACCGCGACCTCACGTCGCGGGTCATCGGCATCACCGGTACCAACGGCAAGTCCACGACGACCGCGCTGTGCGAGCAGATCCTTCAGACCGGCGGACTGAACGCCCTGGCGGGCGGCAACATCGGCACTCCGCTCTGCGAGATCGCGCTGCGGGAGGAGCAGCCCGACTGGGTCGTCGTGGAGCTGAGCTCCTTCCAGCTCGCCGACACCGACGCCTTCACGTCGGACATCGGCCTGCTCCTCAACCTCGCACCCGACCACCTCGATCGGTACCGCGACGTCTCCAGCTACTACGCGGACAAGAAGCGCCTCTTCCGCAACGCGGGCGCCGAGAGCCGCTGGGTCCTGAACGCGGACGATGCGGACGTGATCGAGCTGGCGAGGGGGGCCGAGGGAACGAGCTACCTGACGTCGACGTCGGGCCCGGTCGAGCGGGGAGCGTATTTGGATGAGGATGGAGTGCTTCGCCTCGCCCTGCCCGGGCGGGGAGAGGCCTGGCTGGCTGCCGAGGAGCTGTCGATCCTCGGCGGGCACAACGTGGCGAACGCGCTCGCGGCCGGACTGATGGCCGCTCTCGCCGGATGTGATGGCGCTTCCATCGGGCGCGCTCTCGCGGAGTTTCGAGGACTGCCGCACCGGCTGGAGCCGGTCGCGACTATCGGGGACGTGCTCTGGGTCAACGACTCCAAGGCGACGAACGTCGCGGCGACGCTGGTCGCGGTTCAGGCCTTCGAGCGTCCGATCGTGCTGATCCTGGGCGGGCGCCACAAGGGCGAGCCCTTCGTGCCTCTGATTCCCTGGTTGGAGCACTCTGCCGGTGTGGTGGCCTTCGGGGAGGCCGCTCCGCAGGTGGTGGCGGACCTCAACGACTCCGTTCCGGCCGTCCACGTGGAGGGAAGTCTCGAATCGGCGGTGCGCGCCGCGAGCGTGCTGGCCCGGCCTGGTGACGTGGTTCTCTTTTCCCCGGCCTGCTCCAGCTTCGACATGTTCCGCAACTACAAGGAGCGGGGAAGGGCGTATCGAAAGGCTGTCGAGGCGCTCGAGCGACCAGGCGGAGCGAAATGAGCCGCCTCGCCGCTGTCCTTGGCTCCCGTTGGGTGACCCTCCGCTCCCCGGATCGTCGGAAGGCCGGGACGCTCGCGACGCTGGATCTGGCCGTAGAGGCGAGCGGCGCCTATCTGGCGTCGGGCCTCATCGCAATCACGTTGCTCCTGGTCGGCTTCGGGCTGCTGAGCGTCTACAGCGCCAGCTCGTTCACCGCCCAGTCGGAGGGCCTGCCGGACAGCTACTACCTGGTCCAGCAGTCGGCACGGGCCC
>JAUVMT010000037.1 GCA_030600085.1 Gemmatimonadales bacterium
GCGGCCTTCCCATCGTCGCCCCTTGTTTCCCCGGCCCCTCGTCCGTCCGGCGGCCCACAAGCCGTCAGCACCAAACCAGCAGCGCACGCGGCCAGGATCGCATGTCGGCGAGCTTTCATCTTCGAATCATCTCCCGTCTTCGACCGGCCGATCCGGCTCTAACGCCGGGTTTAGGGCCCGTCGACTACCAGAACAAGCCCGTGCCCTGACCGGTTCCTCGACTCCCGGGCCCGACACCGACGCAGCCAGCCCCGGCACCCGACGACTGGCCCGCCGACGGGCCCGACGTCGATCCCGTGTTGTGCGCGCCCGTAAGACGGAAGGAGATTGAGCGCGAGGAGCGGGTCGCGAGGTCGACCTGTCGCCCCAGACCGGAGAGGCGCGCTTGGCCGGAGAGTGGTGGGAATACGCGAGTCTGTTCGCCGTCGGAGTCGTGGCGGGAACGCTGAACGTCATCGCGGGCGGCGGCTCCTTCCTCACGCTGCCGCTCATGATCTTCCTCGGCCTACCGCCCACCGTCGCCAACGGCACGAATCGGGTCGCGATCCTCGTTCAGAACGTGGGTGCCGTGTGGGGCTTCCACAGGCACCGGGTCGTGGAATGGAGGTGGCTGGCCGTGGCGGCACCGCCGGCGATCATCGGCGCCGTGATCGGCTCCTGGGCCGCCCTCCAGATCGGCGATGAGGCATTCCAGCGGGTCCTGGCCGGCTTGATGGTGGCTTTCGCCATCTGGGTGCTCTGGAACCCGCTCGGCCGCGGCGGGGACGAGAGCGACGTCGCACGGCGGGGAGGGCACCAGGCGGCCGTGGTATCGGGCTTCTTCGTGGTGGGGCTCTACGGGGGCTTCGTGCAGGCCGGGGTCGGCTTTCTGATCCTGGCCGTTACGACCCTAGCGGGCCTCGACCTCGTTCGAGGCAACGCCCTCAAGGTGCTGCTCGTTCTGACCTACATCCCGATCACGCTTCTCATCTTCGGGCTCGGAGGCAAAGTGGCCTGGACCGCCGGCTTCGCGCTCGCTGCCGGCAACTTCCTGGGCGGCCTCGTCGGGGTGCGACTCACCGTTCTCAAGGGACATCGGTGGGTGAAACGCGTGGTGACCGTGGCGATCGTCGCGTTGGCCCTCAAGCTCTGGCTCTCACCGTAGCCGCATCTCTCGCCCCGCCGGGATCGCAGGGCAGCTAGAGCAGCAGAGCTACTTCCGGGGCTCGGAGCCTCCAGCCAGGCCGATCGTCAGCTCGTACTCCGCCGAGCCGCCGCGCTCCGCCTCGCCCCGCGACAGATACACCCGAACCGTGTAGTCCCCATCCCGGGGCAGCTCGTCGGACCAGGAGCGCTCATTCGAACGCCTCGAGTCGTAGACGCTCTGGCCGACGAACTGTACGACGAACTGCACGTAGCGGCTCTCCGAGTCGAGACCGACAGACAGCTGTTGGCCTCTTTCGGCGGTGACCACGTAGTTCCGAACCTCTCGAGCGACGATGCGACCCTCGTGGACAACGCTGGAGCTTCCGGGCTCTAACTCGACGGCGATGGGGCCCAGAGGCTGGGCGACCGCGATCTCCTGCTCGCCGCCGCCGGCCAGTGCCGCCTCGCGAAGGGCCTCGGATCTTCGCCGCACACTCAACTCCTCGTACCCCTCGAGTGGCACGGGAAACCCGTTCAGCGTCTTCTCCGCATGGTCCAGCCGGCCCTCCGGGTCGAAGTAGAGCCGTACGACGATCGCATCGGAGGTCGGCGGCCCTGCCGGGTTTAGCACCCGCGAGATCTGACCCTGCACGTAGTACGTCAGGGCGCCGTCGACAAAGTAGTAGTCGTTGTCCGAGTGACCGTAGGCACCCGAATCCTGGTACTCGCGGATCAGACGAAGACTCTCCCCATCGAAGTAGGCGCTGAAGGCGTAGACGAGATCGCCGGACTTGCCCCTTCCCCGAATCGTATCGTAGCCGGACAAGCGGGCTTCGACCTCCGCCTCCAGCTCCAGGGCGCGCTGCTGGATCCGGACCGCCTCGGCCGGTGAGATCGTCGCGACGATCGGCGCGCCGTCTGTCCCGTCGGCCGGCTCGGCGGACTCTCCGGCCTCACCTCCGCCGCAGCCCACGATCAGGCTTGCGCCGGCAGCAAGGCCGAGCGTTCGCCGAAAGGTCTTCGTCACCCAGGTCATTCGCATCCCTGCTGGAGACGGCAAGCCCCGGGCCATCGCTACCCGCTGAGCGGATTCTCGAGGATGAGGTGCTCCTCCACGATTCGTCCGTTGATGAGATGCTCCTGGATGATCCTTTCCAGCACCGCTGGGTGGCAGCCCCTGTACCACGTGCCTTCGGGGTACACAACGGCGACCGGACCATCCTCGCAGATCCGCAGGCAATTGGCCTTCGTTCGGCACACACCGCCCGCCTCGGAGAGACCGAGCTCCTTGAGCCGGAGCTTCAGATATCTCCAGGCCGCCAACGAAGCCTCCCGGTCGCAACACTTCGGGGTCGTCTGGTCGCAGCAGAGGAAGATGTGGCGCCCTGCGCCCGTGATGCCCTTCCTCTCCGCGATCTCGCGCAGCCGAGCGGCGGAGTCGGGACTCACGCGCCCCATGCCGGATCGGTCATCAGCTCTCGTCTCAACCGGTCTCTCTCGTCGGCTTCCAACCATCCGCTGCGGCCTCCAGCGTCATCTCAGCCCGCCGGTCGCAGACAGGCCAGGTAGGCGCCGGAGTCGTCCGTGTAGGCGATGTCACAGCGCCAGCCGCACAGCGCTGCATGGGCCATCATCACCTCCGCTCCCAGATAGAGCTCCCGAAACGGCGGCCCGATTTCCCCGCCGTACTCGAGCCGGATCCAGGCTTCGCCTCGGTACCCCTCGGACGTAGGTGGGGGCCACACGAGCTTGGGTGCTCCGGTCCGGGGCTCGCAGATCATCGCCTCGCCCGAGTCCACGAGGATCTGACCATTCGGAGCGATCAGCCGGCGAGCGGCCTCGAAGAACCTCGGGAGCTCGCCGATCGTCCCGACCGGACCGATCCCGTTCATCAGCATGAGCAGGGTGTCGAAGCGGGCATCTTCGAGCTCGAACAGGTCGGCGCGCACGGCGTCGGCCACGCCCCGACCCCGCATGATGGCCACGGCCTCGGGAAGAAGGTCGATCGCCTGTATCTGGAAGCCGCGCCTCTGAAGCTCCAGGGCATGGACGCCGGTTCCCGCGCCGGCATCCAGCACGCGGCCGCGACACAGCTCGAGAGCGGCCTGCTCGAACGAAAAGAAGTCCCCCTCGCCCCGAAAAAAGACCTGGACCGGGAGGGCATCGGACTCGCCGAGGCTGCTGTGAACGACGAGAGTAGCCGCCTCGTCGCCGGCCATGTAATCGGTCAGAGCGCTGGCGTACGGCGCCAGCGGCGCGAGATCGCGGCTCAGCTCGGTCGACGCGTCTAGTAGGCCACGCCGACCGCCTCGCACAGCCAGCGCTGGAAAGGCACGGCGGCCCGACAGATCGCGGTGAACTCACCCAGGAACTCCGGATCCGTGATCGCTTTCTGGCTCAAGCTCGTCCAGCCGATAAAGTCCTTGCGGCGAAGGTCCTCGATGAGCGGATGGTCCGCGTCGAAGCCACGCGGCGCCGTCTTCAGGGAATCCCCGGTCAGCTCGAAGGTCTCCTTGAATCGCTTGGCGCCCTTCGCCCTCTTCCACTTCGCGGGTTCTTCCACGATCGCCTCTCGAACCTTCAACAGCGACTTGGAGTCGGGATGCCACATCCCACAGCCCACCCCGCTGTGCCCCGGCTCGATGTGGAGGTAGAAGCCGGGCGCGTGCACGTCGCTCCCACGAGCCTCGTGACGGAACTGGATTCCTGCGTACGTCTTGTAGGGGCTCTTGTCCTTCGAGAACCGGGTATCTCGGTAGATCCGGAAGAAGGAGCGGCGGCCGGCGTGGAAGTGGGGGCTGATCTTCATGAGCCGACTCTCGAAGTCCTCGATGAACCGGAGCGCGGGTTCCTTGAGCTCCTTCTCGTACCTGCTCTTGTTCTCCGTGAACCAGGGCCGGTTGTTGTTCTTCTCGAGATCCTTGAGAAACCCGAATGTCTTGGGCGTGAAGTATCGCGTCGCCATCGTCCGAGTGCCTGTCTGGGGTGGATGATCGGGCCGTCCCTGGCCGTCGACGGACGGCACGGCTCTGGCGCTCCGAGGATCCTACCGGTCGGCGGTCACCTGCGACAGCGGCGATGACGCCCGGGGTCAGTCGGAGGTTGGAGCGTCCTCGAGCGCTTGCTCGTCGGGGTCCGCGGGCTCGGTCCCGGACTCGCGCTCCCTCCACTTGAAGGCTTCGAAGACGGTACGGCAGCCGTTGCAGTAGTACTGACTTAGAGACAGCGAGCTACCGAAGGTGGAGAACTGCTCACTCTCCTCGCTGCCGCAGAAGGGGCACTTGATCGCCGGGGGAAGCTCATCCGTACGAAGCGGCCGGCCGAGCTCGGCGCTCGGCTCGCCTGCGGTAGCGCGACCCGCCCGGTTATCTTTGCCGGACTTCACGATTCCACTGGGCTCCAGTCCATGGCTCGGCAGGCTCCCTCGAGACTCAGTCCATCAACAGGGAGCGGTTCTTGTCGCCCCGCACGCGCACCAGCGTGTCGGCGTCGGGGCCTCCCTCACGGCCTCGGCGGACATCGGAGTCCCATTCATCCCAAGCCGGTGCCACCCTGCTGCGCCAGGCGCCACCGTCCGCCTCGGCCAGGCCGAGACCCACGCTCTCGACCACGGGCGCCACGCGCTCGAGCCAGCGGGCTCTCAAGCCCGCCGCATCCTTGTCGGTAAGGCCTCCATCGCACAGAGCGCGCGCCACTTCGTCGTCGTCGGGCCCGAACCAGCGGACGCACACCTCCCACGCCGGAGCGAAGGCACGCCGCATCGCCTCGCGACCCGACTCCGTGCTCCCGAGTCGTGCCACCCAGCCGCGACTGTGCTCGAAGTGGAAACGCTCCTCGTCGAGCAGCTTGCTGACCTTGTAGTGCACGGGCTCGAACCGGCTCTCCGCCATCGCCTCACACTGAACGGAGAGCGCCGAATCCAGGAGCAGGTTGAGGGCCAGCAGATCCGTCCAGCCATCGGCTGGGCCGTCCAGCAGCTCGATGCTGCGATACTCCGGCGACTCGCGCCGGTGCTCCAGCTGGTTCGGGTCCTGGCCGAAATCGCGCAGCATCGCATAGAAGATCCGGCCGTGGCCCCACTCGTCCTGGGCCATCGCTGAACACGCGATGCCCGCCTCCAGGGCCGGCGCGCCGAGGATCCAGTCGGAGTAGCGCATGCCCAGCAGCCGCTTATTGTCCGCCAGGACCAAGATGAGGGCTCCGAGGTGCTCCCGAAGCTCCTCGGGCAGATCGGCCGCCTTCGAGTACTTGCCTTCTTCCGCCACCCTGAATCTCCCTTCCGGTGCCGTCCGCTCAGGTCAGCGCTTCGGCCGAGGGGTGCAGCGTGAACGGCTGCTCGGGCCGGTTGACGGGATGAAACGCGTCGCGAGGCACCACGATCATCTCGAACCACTTGGCCTCGTCGTATGTCTGCCATGCGTAGACCCTGCCCAGGTCCGAGTTCGGCGCTTCGACGCAGCCGATGTGCTCGAAATGGTCCGCTCTCTTGCGACGAGCGAACACCTCCCAGAGTCGATCGCCATCAGACATCTGTCCTCCCTGTGATTGGGCAGGCCGGCGGCGGGCCGTCGGGTGGCGCAGCGTTCAGGTGATCAGGGCGATGCCGGCGTCCTCGAGGATCCGGCGACCCCGCGCGCTGATCCGAGCCGTGGTCCATGGAGGATGCCAAACGACCTCCACGTCGACTCGCTCGATCCCGGGCTCCCGGAGCAGGCGGTCCCGCACGTCCCACTTGATGAAGTCCGTGCACGGGCACGCCATGGCGGTGAAGGTCAGCTCGACGGTGACCACGCCGATCGTCTCATCCGCCGACACCCCGTAGATCAGACCCAGGTCCGCGAGCGATATCGCGAATTCGGGATCCGAGACCTCGTACATCGCCCGCCGGGCCCGCTCGGCGAGATCCACGGGGGGCTCGGCCCATTCGGGCGGCGGCGGAAGCGCCCGGCCCTCGCCGATCGTCTCGGCGAGCACGGCCGAGAAGTCCATCCCCTCCTCCAACGTCATGCTTCGAGCAATTCTTCGACCGAGTAACGGCTCACCCGCATCCAGTCCACGAACTGTTCGTTCATCGGCCCCCGGGCGCGCCAGCGCGCCCACACCTGGTCCCACGTGATGGGCTCGTCAAACAGCCAGCGCTTCGTATCGGGGTCGTACTGGACGGGAAACTCGAACTCGAGCTCCACCTCCTCGGTGGCCGGATCGACGTGGGCCGGCACCTCGATGCTCAGCTCGTCACAGAGCGGCACGACGGCTTTCAGCCAGGTCTGCCGCAGTTGATCGTTGGTCATCCCCTTGAGCTTGAAGTCGAGCTGTGCGTTGTGATGCTTCTTCTCATCCGGCATCCCGAACCACTCGACGCCCATGGGGAACATCCAATCCACCGCCGCCTGCACCATGTCACGAGCTTCCCCACCGGCTTCGCACAGACGCTTCATCCACACCTCGCCGTGACGGAGGTGGAAGTTCTCCTCCATGCCCACCTTGACGAGTCCGCGCTTCAGCGGCCCGTAGCTCGTGTGCCGAAGCACGTCGCCGAGCAGCGTGATGCCGGCCCGGTCGTACAGGCCGTTGGCCGTCACGAGCTCCGCCCAGTTCACCAGCGGCTGGTCGAAGCCGTATGGGTTCTTGAACTTCTCCGGCGGCCGCTCGTACAGCAGCTCATCCCGGTCCACCCCGAGGTCCTCGAGGAGCCGGTAGGCGATGTTCGCATGGCCCATCTCATCCTGGATGATCGCCGTGGCCGAGACCATGGTGTTGGTCGAGGGCGCGTCCTTCGTGGCCATGTAGTACGCGGGGGCACTCATGAGCTCCGTGTCACCCTGTACCGTCAGTTGGGTGATCAGCGCCTTTTTGTACGTCTCGGTCATGTCGGCTTCGGATTCGACGATGAAGCCCTCCTGCACCTTTCGCATCAGCTCGTCGTCGGTGAACCCTGCCATCCAGATCTCCTTCTTGTGCGGCGTCCGCTCATCTCATGTGGGGAGCGCCAATCTACCGCAGAGGCCTTGACCCTCAAAGCAGCCAGCCGGAGGCGTGCGGCGCGAGCACGAACCTCACTTCGCGTCCATGAACGGGTAGCGGTAGTCCGTCGCCGGAACGAACGTCTCCTTGATCGTTCGTGGAGACACCCATCGGATCAGGTTGAGCCAGGACCCGGCCTTGTCGTTCGTCCCGCTCGCCCGGCCTCCGCCGAACGGCTGCTGTCCCACCACCGCGCCCGTCGGCTTGTCGTTCACGTAGAAATTCCCGGCCGCATGGCGCAGGGCGCTCAGTGCCTCCTGTACCGCCGTGCGGTCGGTAGCGAGGACGGCGCCGGTGAGCGCATAGGGGGACGTGCCATCGACGAGCTCCAGCGTCTCCGACCACTCCTGGGCGGGGTAGACGTGCACCGTGACCACGGGGCCGAAGATCTCCTCGCACATGAGCCGACTCGCCGGATCGTGGCTGAGCACCAGGGTGGGCTGGATGAAGTAACCGACCTCGTCCGAATACTCGCCGCCCGCCAGGATCTCTAGGCCGTCGGAGGCAGCGGCGTGATCGATGTAAGAGGTGATGTCCGCGAACGCGCCACGATCGATCACGGCTCCCATGAAGTTCCGAAAGTCGGCCGGATCGCCGACGCCGATCTCGCCTACCATGTCGAGAACGCGCGTCCGCACCTCCGGCCACAGGTTGTCGGGCACGTAGATCCGCGACGCCGCACTGCACTTCTGCCCCTGGTACTCGAACCCGCCCCGAACGATAGCCACGGCCAGGGACTCCACCTCGGCGCTCTTGTGGGCGACGATGAAATCTTTCCCGCCGGTCTCTCCCACGATCCTCGGGTAGGAGCGGTACGACTCCAGATTGGAACCCGCCTGTTTCCACAGATGCTGAAAGACCGCCGTCGACCCGGTGAAGTGGATCCCGGCAAACTCCGGACTCGTCAGGAGCGTGTCGCTGAACTCGCCGGAGCGTCCGGGCAGGAGGTTCACGACGCCCGGCGGGAGGCCGGCTTCCATCAGGATCTGAAGGATGTAATAGGCGCTGTAGACGGCCGAGGAGGCGGGCTTCCAGATCGAGACGCCGCCCATGATCGCAGGCGCGGTGGGCAGATTGCCCGCGATCGACGTGAAGTTGAAGGGCGTGATCGCGAAAACGAAGCCCTCCAGAGGCCGGTAGTCCAGCAGATTCCACATGCCCGGTGCCGAGTTCGGCTGCTCCTCGTAGATCCGCCGCGCAAAGTGCACGTTGAAGCGCCAGAAGTCGATTAGCTCGCAGGCGCTGTCTATCTCCGCCTGATGGGCCGTCTTGCTTTGGCCCAACATCGTCGCCGCGTTCAGCGTCTGCCTCCGCGGTCCGGCGAGGAGCTCCGCGGCCCGAATGAAGACCGCGGCCCGGTCCTCGAAGCTCCAGCTCGACCAGTCACGCCAGGCCTCGCCCGCCGCCTGGACCGCCATCTCGGCCTCCCGGGCGCCTGCCCGGTGCCAGGTGCCGAGCACATGCTTGTGGTCGTGGGGCATGACAGCTTCGACCGTGTCGCCAGTCCTCACTTCCTGGCCGCCGATGATCAGCGGTATTTCGATCTCCTCGGCAGCCATGGTGGCGAGCCTCGCCTTGAGCTCGTCGCGCTCCGGCGATCCGGGCGCGTAGCCCAGAATCGGCTCGTTCTCAGGCACCGGAGGTTTCGCGTCGGCCGCTATCGTCATGCTTGTCTCCTGGCGTGTACGTCGCTGTATTGCAAGGTGTTATGTCCTTTATTGCTCGTCTCGGGAACCCAAGATTGTTCTTTCTGTAGGGGACGGCACGTGAGACGGCACGTTCTCGTCACCACACAGGGTGGATAGAAGATGACAGACGGCATCGATTACCGCGACCACTGGGAGCGGGGATTCACCTTCGATCGCTTCCTCTCGGAAGAGGTGGAGGAGAACCTCTCACTTTGGGAGGGGATATATCAGCGAGCCCGGACTCCGGAGTGGGTCGCACGCCGCTCCGCGGTCGGCGGCGGCCGCTGGAAGCTGTTGGTGCTCGCGGAGGACTGGTGCGGAGACGCGTCGAACACGGTCCCGGTGTTGGCCCGGTTCGCCGAGGATCTTCCCAACTTCGAGCTCAGGATCATCAAGCGGGATGAGAGCCCGGAGGTGATGGACCGGTTCCTGACCCACGGGACGCGCTCGATCCCGATGGCCATAATCCTGGACGAGGCTTTCGAGCCCGCAGGCGCGTGGGGTCCCAGACCCGCGGAGCTCCAGGAGTTCGTGGTCGGCGAAAAAGCGAAGGGCGAGCGGCCGGCGAAGGAGATCTACGCCGACGCGCGTCGTTGGTACGCCCGCGACCGGGGCGAGACCACGTTGCGGGAGCTCCTCGACACCCTCGCGGCCGCGGTCGTGATGGGCTGATACGCCCCCGGGTTCGCACCCGGACGGCACGCCGTGTCGCCCGGGTCCGGACGCCGAACTGTCCTATCCGGCTCCCCCGGCCATAACTTGAGCGCACAGGTCGTAGTCCGGGTCGAAACTTCTCCGGGATAGCTCCCATGCCATGTCTCTTCGCCCTCGCGACGCTGATTGCGCCGCGGTTGATGATCGTTCTCCTCTGGCTGTTCACGAACTGGTTCAACGGTCTCTTCGACACCGCGCTGTGGCCGGCTCTGGGCTTCGTCTTTCTCCCAACCTCCTTCCTCTGGTATTCGGCGGTGCAGAATTGGAATGGCGGCGAGTGGGACGTCCTTCAGATCGTGCTGCTCGTCATCGCCTTGTCGATCGATGTCTCGCCCGCGGGAGGACGCCGCCGATGAGATCCGAGCCGATACCGGCCGCGCGCCGCAACATCGACCGACCGTCCATCCTGATCGGCTGCCTCCTCGTCCTGCTGGCCGGCCCCGCGACCGCCGGTGCCCAGACGCTGGAGAGCCAGCTCGAGGCGACGGCAGCCCGCTACGCCGAGGCTCGCGCGCAGCATCTGAACCTCATCTCTCCCCGGAACTTCGGGCGAGCGGCGGAGCAGCTGGCTCGGGCACAGCAGGATCACCGGCAGGGCGGCCGCATCGAACAGATCCGGAAGAGGCTGCTGGAGTCCAACCAGGCGTTGGACCGCGCTGAGGAGCTGCGGGAGATCGGCGAGGTGATCATGCGCGGAACGCTTGCCGCTCGGGAACGGGCGCTGGCGGCCAACGCATCCGAGTTCGCGGCGGAGCGGTGGGGAGCCGCCGAGAAGAAGGCCCAGGACGCGGGCCGGAAGGTCGAGGACGGGAATCAAAACGACGCGCGCAGCCGTGCGTCGGAGGCGGAATCTCTCTACGGCGAGGCCGAGCTCCAGGCGGTCCGCAACAGCGTGCTCGGCGAGGCTCGACGCCTCCGCGAGGAGGCGCTGGCCGCCCGGGCCGACGAGCGCGCCCCGCGGACCCTGGCCGGGGCCGACACGCTGCTGCGGCGCGCCGACGCCTCGCTCGGCGTGGATCCGAGCCAGCCTTCGGAGGCGCGGGAGCTGGCCACACGGGCTACCGATGGCTACGCCCATTCGACCTGGGTCGCCGTGCTCTCGGACAGCGTCAGAAGGCGCGAGGTGACCACGGAGACCGTTGTGCGCCGCCACGAGGCCGAGCTGATCGGGATCGCCGAGGCGCTCGGTCTGCAGGCCAGCTTCGCCCGGGGAAGCGGCCCGGTGGCGGCCGATGTCGTGGCGGCGACCCTCAGCCTGCTGGAAGACCGCAAGCACCTCGAGACGAGCCTCGCGGATCGTGAGGAGGAGATACGGCGCCTTCGCGCCTCGTCGGACTCGCTGGACCTCGAGCTGGCGCGCCTAGGCGAGCGGGAGGCCACGGCCTCGGCCGAACTGAGGGAGCGTGAGCGGCGGGAGCAGACCCTACGGGAGGTGCAGGCACTCTTCGACGAGGAAGAAGCGGAGATCATCCTCGGTGTTGAGCAACTGACGATCCGGTTGCTCGGACTCACCTTCGACTCCGGCTCCCACAAGATCCGGCCGGAGGACTACTCCCTCCTGACGAAAGTCCAGCAGGCGATCCGCGCGTTCTCCGGAGCACTCATCACCGTCGAGGGGCACACCGATTCGCAGGGCAACGACGAGTTCAACCAGGCGTTGAGCGCACGGCGTGCGATCGCCGTCAGGGAGTACGTCCTCGCGAACATGGCGATCAGCGCTGACAGGATTCGCGCTATCGGGTACGGAGAGAGCCGACCGATCGCACGCAACGACACCGCGGCCGGGCGTGCTCGGAACCGGCGGATCGACGTGGTTCTGGAGCTTATCGGCGCTTCATGACGACGTAGATCGCGGCGCCGGCGCCGAGGGCTTTCGCCCCTACGGCGAGGGAAAGGCCGATCCAGCGGCCGAGAGAGGCGGCCGTTCCCTCGGCTCCCGTGCGCCACGGGCGCCCGGCGTCGCGCTTCACGGATCGCCAGCGATGGCGCACATAGCCGCGCGCCGCGCGCGTCAACACCGCCCTTCCCAAGCTTCGTGCCGCCCGGTTCACGGTCCGCCTCCCGACCCTCCGGCGACTGGATTCGAGCCACTCGACAACCCCGCCATGACGAAGTCCTCGCCGCCGTCCACGCGGAGCACGTTGCCGGTCATCCAGGCGGTCTCCGCGCCGGCCAAGGCGACCAGGCAGCGACCGATGTCCTCCGGCGTGGTGAGCCTTCCATGCGGGTTGATCTGACGGGCGATCTCGATCATCCGCTCGTGTCCGGGAATCTTCCGCAGCGCCGGCGTGTCCGTCACGCCCGCACGGATCGCATTGGCCGTGATGCCGAGAGGCGCCAGCTCCAACGCCAGCTGACGGCAATGCGACTCCAACGACGCCTTGGCCGCGGATACCGGGCCGTAGAAGGGACTGACCCGATCGCCCCCGGAGCTGGTCATCGCGTAGATCCGGCCGCCGTCGCCCATGAGCCCGCGCGACACGAGCCCCTGCGTCCAGTACACCAGCGAGTGCGCCATCACGTCGAGCGTCATTTCCATCTGCTTGGGCGTGATGACGGACTCGGGATTTCGGTCCACCAGCGGGCGCAGGGTGCCGAAGGCGAGCGAATGCAACAGGACTCGGACCGATCCCGGTCCCGTCTCCTCTTCGATCTGGTCCAGCACGTCCGCCCGTTTCTCGGCGTCCGCGGCGTTCACGTTGAAGAAGCTAGCGCGACGCCCGGCGGCTTCGATCGCGGCAACAATCTCCGTCACGTGCTTGAGGCCCGCGCGACGGTCCAGATGGACCCCGTAGATGTCGAAGCCGCCCTCGGCCAGGGCGAGAGCGGACGCCTCGCCGAAACCGCTCGAGGCTCCCAGAATCAGCGCCGACTTGTTTCCCTCGGCCACGTTCTCCTCCGTCTGAGTCTTGTCTTCCGACCGGCCGCGTGGATCAATGTGTCGGCTTCCTGTGATCGGCGCACCTCCTCCCCGTCACCTCCAACGGCCACGCGTCCGCGCCAGCTTGCGGTCCGGCGCCCGGCAACGGCAAGGCGCGCTTCACGAACGGGAGGCAGAGACGCGGCCGAGGCTCTTGCAGCCGCCTTCCGATTTTCAAAAAAGTCGCTGATACCGCATGGATGCGGTCCCGTATTGAACCTCGTCAAAGGCGGCGTCATCTCTTCCTTTTGAGGCCATCGCGCCCCTCGGCGTGCGATCGTGCACCAGAGAAATCCACGACGAGAGCCGAGTTTTCGACATTTTGTCAAAGTATTGCCATTACGACACTTACCTGATCAACGCCGGGTCAATCACCGGAGAGTGTGGGTTGCTTTGGGAAAACGCATCGTGGTATAGTTGATCGCCTTCAGGAACCACCGCCACCGCCGGTCAGGCCGGGCGGGTCAAAAACAGCGACATTTTTGTAATTCTGCACTTTTTACCGATGGAGATACTGCGCCGAATGAGGGATACTCGACCCGTTGAACTCGTGGTGAATCTGCCGGAGGGGCTGGTGGACGAGGTGGAGGCGGTGCGCCAAACGGACCCGGAATTCTTGAGTGACGTCATCGTGTACGGACTCTGTCGCCGTACGATCTTCGAGGAGCTTCAGCGAACCCGGCGTAGCGACGTCGGCTTCGCCGGCAGCGGGTAAGCGGTCGCCGCGGCTCGCGTAGCCGAGGCTTCCCAGTCCCACCCGGACGGACCGGCTCCGCCGGTCCGGGTCAAGCCAACGGGCGGTTCACGGAGTCGCCAACTTGACACTTCCGGGGCGTGTGCCCCTATTTCTAACAATGGGTGCAGCCCCCTGGACCCGCGAACTCCGGGAGGATCCGTCCTCTTGAGCCACGATACAGTCGGTGGCGCTGAACGAGCCACGGGCCTGAATTCCGGCGACGGAATCGACGAAGTGCTTCGGGCGAAGTACCTCGACTTCTGCTCCGCCCGCCTCACCGAGGTGTTTCTTTCGCTCTCCGA
>JAUVMT010000072.1 GCA_030600085.1 Gemmatimonadales bacterium
GTGGCAGCGGCGAGGCCGTGATCCACGACGCCTCGAATTCCTGACGCGGATACGATGAGCTCCCCCCTCAAGCATCCCTCCTTCGGCCGTCGTTTTGGTTCCGGGGGCTATGGAAGAGAACTTGACGGTCGGCCCGGGGAAAGGGGCGCGAGAGGCCTGTACCGGCCCGTTGGAACCGTTATGTTGGGCGCGATCCCGTGGGCAACCCGGACACGGTTCCGGCAGCCGCACGCGGACTCGTGATCGAAAAGACACGTCGAAGGCGTCGACGGAAACCGACTCGAGTAACCTGGAGACAATGAGCGCGAAGAGCGAGGCTGGATTCGAGACCCTGGCGATCCACGCGGGGCATACTCCGGACCCGATGACGGGCTCGGTCATGCCGCCGATATACCAAACGTCCACCTACGTGCAGGACGGTGTGGCGGAGCCTCGTGGCGGGCACGAATACGCTCGTGTGACGAACCCGACGCGTACGGCGCTGGAGGAGAACATCGCAGCACTCGAGGGGGGTGCCGTCGGGGCTGCGTTCGGCTCCGGGCTCGCGGCGATCGAGGCGATCCTGAAATCGGTGCTGGAGGAAGGCGACCACGTCGTTTGCGGCTCGAACGTGTATGGGGGGACGGAGCGGATGTTCCGCACCGTGTGGTCGCGGTTCGGCCTCAGCTTCACCTACGTGGACACCT
This sequence comes from Gemmatimonadales bacterium, assembly GCA_030600085.1. Lineage (GTDB taxonomy): Bacteria > Gemmatimonadota > Gemmatimonadetes > Palauibacterales > Palauibacteraceae. The sequence continues at coordinate 687 of JAUVMT010000072.1, forward strand.
CCGATCTGGACGCCGTGCGAGCGGCCATGCAGCCGGAGACCCGCCTCGTCCACATCGAGACGCCCACGAACCCGATGATGCAGATATCGGACATCGCGGCGTGCGCCGAGATCGCGCATGGAGGGGGTGCGCTCCTCACGGTGGACAACACGTTCCCGACACCGTTCCTGCAGCGCCCGCTGGAGCTCGGGGCAGACATCGTCGTCCATTCCACGACGAAGTACCTGAACGGGCACAGCGACGTCATCGGCGGCGCGATCGTGACCGGGGACCGGAAGCTCGGCGAGCGGATTCGCGACCAGCAGAGAATCAGCGGCCCGGTGCCAGGCCCGCTCGACTGCTGGCTCGTGCTCAGAGGCATCAAAACGCTGCACGTGCGCATGACGCGCCACTGCGAGAACGCCGAGCGAGTCGCCGAGTTCCTGGTCGGGCATTCGGCGGCGAGGAACGTCCTCTACCCTGGACTCCCGACGCATCCTCAGCACGAGCTGGCTCGACGCCAGATGCGGGGTTTCGGCGGGATGATCAGCTTCGACGCAGGCTCCTTCGAGCGAGCCCGGACCATCGCCACCTCCACCCGCTTTTTTCAGCTGGCGGAGAGCCTTGGCGGCGTGGAGAGCCTCATCTCCGTGCCGGCCGAGATGACCCACGCCTCCGTCCCGCCGGAGGTGCGGGAGAAGATCGGTCTCACCGACGGGCTGGTTCGCCTCTCGGTCGGCATCGAGTCCGCCGACGACCTGATCGCGGACCTCCGGGGCGCGCTCGACCAGGCTTGAGAGACGGTCCGCCGGTTGAAACCGCCACCTGACGCACGCCGTAGGCGTTCTCGGAGGCCGGCCGCGTTGCCACCCCTCATCGATCGGTGGTCGCGGCTGACCGGGACGTGCGCGGCAGGCGCGCCTTAAGGAGGAAAAGATGGAGAGCGGCAGCATCCAATCAGGTGGCGTTCAGAGGCGAGTCCTCACGAACATAAGTCCGATCGCATGGGAGCACCCGGCGGACAGAGCGGCATTGAACGCGCTCCGCAAGATCCCCGGCTTCGACATGGTCCTGCGGAAGGTGTTCGGCATGTTCGGAGAGCGAGCTTTGCTCCTCGCCTTCAAGGCCAACGCCGTCAAGGTCACCGAGAACCAGTATCCGGACCTGCACGAGAGCCTCCTCAAGGTCTGCGAGGTGCTCGACGTAGAGGAGGTTCCCGAGCTGTTCGTGTCCCAAAAGCCGGTCGTAAACGCGGGCGCGGTCGGCATGAGCAAGCCGTTCATCGTCCTCAACTCGTCCCTCGTGGAGCTACTCGGCGCGGACGAGGTGGAGGCCGTGATCGGCCACGAGGTCGGGCACATCGTCAGCGGACACGTCCTCTACCGAACGCTGCTCGTCATCCTGCTCAGTCTCACGGTCTTCCGGTATCCGCTGGCGGGTCTGGCCGTGCGGCCGGTGCTGTTCGCGCTGCTCGAGTGGTACCGGAAGTCGGAGCTGTCGTCGGACCGGGCCGGCCTCCTGGCGATACAGGATCCGGACGCCTCGATGCGCGGCCTGATGCACATGGCCGGCGGCATGCGTGGAGAGACGCTCAACCTGGAAGAGTTCGTGGCGCAGGCGGAAGAGTACCGCGAAGGCGGCGAACTCCTGGATTCGGTCTACAAGGTCCTCAACGTCCTTGGCCTGACACATCCGTTCGCCGTGGTGAGGGTCGCGGAACTCAAGGACTGGATAGACGGCGGCACCTACGAGCGTATCCTCGCGGGTGAGTACCAGGAGCGCGGGACGGAGGATGAGCGGCCGTACCGGGCAGACCTCGCCGAGGCGCTCTCCGGTTACAAGGAGTCGGCACAGAAGATCATGGACGAAGTGGACGCTGCCGTGGACCGGATGCGCGACCGGGTCTCCAAGGCCTGGCGGGGCTCTTCGGATTCGTGAAGCTGCTCGTCGTCGGCGGAGGGGGTCGCGAGCACGCGATCGCCGACAAGCTGCGACGAGATCTGCCAAACGGGACGATCTTCGCGGCACCTGGCAACCCCGGGACAGAAGCGGTTGCGGCAAGCGTGCCTGTCGACACCCAGAACCTGGAGTCCTTGGCCACGTTCGCGGCGGACGAGCGGGTCGATCTGACCGTGATCGGTCCGGAGGTCCCGCTCGCCGACGGGATCGTCGACCTCTTTGACGACCGCGACCTGCCGATCTTCGGGCCGATACGAGCAGCGGCGCAGCTCGAATCCTCCAAGGCGTTCGCCAAGGAGCTCATGCGCGACGTAGGGGTGCCCACCGCAGACTTCGACGTCTTCACCGACCCTGAGCTGGCCGTCGGGTACCTTCAGGAGCTCGAGCCGCCCGTAGTCGTCAAGGCTTCAGGGCTGGCGGCCGGAAAGGGCGTGATCATCTGTGAGTCGCTCGAGGAGGCGCGCCGGGCCATCGAAGAGATCCTGGGAGGCCGCTTCGGAGAGGCGGGGCGCGACGTGGTGGTCGAGGAGTTCCTGCGGGGGGATGAGCTGTCCGTCTTCTTCATCACGGACGGAGAGCGTGCCGTGCCGCTCGTCGCGGCTCGGGATCACAAGCGTCTGCAGGAAGGAGATCGCGGACCCAACACGGGCGGCATGGGAGCCTTCGCGCCGGTGCCCGGCATCGGGAGCGAGCTGGTCGAGACGGTTCGCCGAACAGTGGCCATCCCGGTTCTCGAGGAGCTCGCCGCTCGGGGTATCCCGTATCGCGGCTTCCTGTACGTGGGGCTCGTGCTGACGCCGGACGGCCCGAAAGTGTTGGAGTTCAACTGTCGACTGGGCGACCCCGAAGCCCAGGTCGTGCTTCCCCTCACCCGGGGCAACCTTGTCGAGCCGATGACCGCGATCGCGCGAGGCGAAGGTCTCTCTGACTGGCAGCCTCCCTCACCGGCGGGCTTCGCGCTCGTCACGGTGCTCGCCAGCGGCGGCTACCCCGAAGCCTATCCCCGCGGTCTTCCAATCACCGTTCCGGAGGGGATCGAGTCGGAGCGGCTGCGGGTCTACCATGCGGGGACCGCGATCAGGGACGGGCAGCTCGCGACCGCGGGCGGGCGGGTGCTCGGAGTCACCGGGATCGGCGACTCGCTCGCGGAAGCCGGCGAAAGGAGCCGGGCGGCGGCGGGCGCGATAGACTTCGAGAACAAGCACTGGCGGCGAGACATAGGCACGGTCACCCACTCCAGCTCGTGAAGCGCTGGCCGGGTCCTCGACGCTGATGCCGGAGCTCCCGGAAGTCGAGATCATCCGCCGGCACCTCGATGCCGAGCTTCGGGAGCGCACGATTCGCAAGGTGCGGATTCGCCGCCGCGACCTCGTTCTCAACCTCCCAACCGTCAGAGCCCTCGCCGGCAAGCTGGAGGGCCGCCGAATCTGCCGCGTTGACCGCCGCGGAAAGAACCTGCTCTTCCGCCTCGACGGCGAAACCGTTCTTCAGATCCAGATTCGAATGACCGGACGCTTCGCTCTGGGACGCCGGCGGCCGGATGTCGCTATCTACCGGCACATCGTGGCCATCTTCGAGCTGGATGACGGTCGGAATCTCTACTACGACGACGTGCGGCGGTTGGGCGGCTTCCGCTGGCTCGAACCCGAGGAATGGGCGGCCCTCGATCGCTCGCTTGGCCCCGAGCCGCTGGCTGCCAGCTTCACCGCCCGCCGGCTCGAGACTGTCCTCGAGGGAACGAGGGCACCGATCAAGAACGCCCTTCTCGACCAGCAGCGGATCGCGGGGATCGGAAACATTTACGCGAGCGAGGTCCTGTTCCGAGCCCGTATCCATCCCGAGCGGGCCGGGGGCTCGTTGGAGACGAGGGAGATCGCCGCCCTGCATCGGTCGATCCGCACCGTCCTTCGAGACGCCCTGCAGGCTGCGGGCACCACGTTCAGGGACTTTCGGGCCGTGAACGGGCGCTCCGGCAGCTATCAGCACAGCCTGAGCGTGTACGGCCGGGAGGGTGAGCCGTGCCGAAGCTGCGGCCGAGCGGTCGAGAGGTCGGTCCAGGCGGGACGGAGCACCTTCCTCTGTGCTTCCTGCCAGAAGTGAACGGTCCGAGACGCGGTTCTGCTCGATCCTCGCGGAAACGTCACTTCCGGAGGCTCACTCCCCTCTCCTAGAGTGGCACGTGTCGGGCCCGCACGCCGTCGGGATCCAGCCGAAGGAGGGCCACCGTCACAGGCTTGCCCGGCCGTCGGGGCCCGGCGCTGCCGGGATTGAGGATCAGCGTGCCGTCGATCTGGTGATTGGAGGGCAGATGCGTGTGACCATGCACGATCACGCGGGCTTCCGGAAAGCGCGCCGGGAGCCGCCCGTAGTCGCTGAGCTGATGCCCGTGAATCACGGCGATCGGAGTTCGCGCCAACTCGACGGCCGCCTCTTCCAGCGTCACGGCCTGGATTTCGGGTCCGTCCATGTTCCCCCATACCGCGGTAACCGGAGCAAGCGCCGCCAGGTCCTCAAGGATCATCGGGTCCCCCACGTCGCCGGCATGAAGGATGTGCGAGACGCCCCGAAACGCCTCGAAGACCCCCGGACGTAGAAGGCCATGGGTGTCGGAGATAACCCCGACCCATCGGGTCTCGGCCGAAGCGGGCGTCGGCTCTGCCGTGCTGTCGCGGCGTTCGTCCATTCTCTACTGTTCGTGCGAAATTACCTTAGCGCGCCGCGCAATGTCTCGGGCGGCCGCATCCGGCACGCGCCTGGTCCGTGGATTACAGGGAAAAAAGTGACCCGGAACTCGTAGAACTCTGCAAGCGGGCCGATGAGCGCGCCGCTGTAGAGCTTCTCCGTCGGTTCGAGCGCCCCGTTTTCTCCCTCATCTACCGCATGGTCCGGGATCGAGAGCTCGCCGAAGACCTGGCGCAGGAGGCGTTCGTCAGGGCATTCAACAACCTCGCGCGCTACGATCCATCCTACAAGTTCTCCTCCTGGCTCTTCAAGGTGGCTTACAACCTCACGATCGACCATCTGCGCAAGAAGCGGCTGAATACCGTCTCGATCCACGGCTCGCCCTCTGCGGTCACCACCGAGCTCCAGGCCGCCACGGCGATCACGGTGGAGTCCACGGAGGAGCGGCCGGATGAGGCGCTTCAGTCTCGCGAGATCGGCTCGGAGATCGAGGTGGCGATCGGCGAGCTGAGACAGGAGTATCGATCGGCCATCATCCTCCGGCACGTGGAGGGCCGATCGTACGAGGAGATCGCGGAGATCATGGATGTCCCACTGGGGACCGTGAAGACATACATCCACCGGGCTCGAAAGGAGCTCCAGGGGCAACTCCAACATCTCCTGGAATGAAGCGTCGGGAGTGGGTCCTGATGGGTGAAACTTCTATCCGTGGGCATTCGTAAGGAAGAACGAGTGAAAGCGCAGCAGCAAAGGGAATCATGAGAGACAGAGCCACAAACCCCAGGAGACACCTGATACCCGATGAGGTGGAGACGTTCGCGCTCGGCCTGCCGGCCCGGCCGCGAGCGGCTCGAGCACATCTCGGCGAGTGCGCCGAGTGCCACCGGGAGGTCGAGTCTCTCCGTGCCCTCGATGAAGCGCTATCCGGCCTCGCCCATCCAGCGCCCAGCCCGAGGTTTGCCGAGCAGGTCATGGCTCGCGTCTCGCTGCGCGCACCCTGGTACGCCAGGGCGTGGACGGTCACGCGTGAGCGCTGGGTACCGCTCGCGGCTGCGAGTCTCGCGCTGGCGGCGACGACGAGCCTGATGGCTTTGTGGCTCACCAGCCAGCCCGAGCTGAGCCTAATGAGCCTCTCCGGGCTGGTGGTCCAGCAGATCCGAGACTTCTCGCTCCAGGTGGTGATGGCAATCGGCAGCCTGCTGTGGAGCTCGTCCGTCCTTCGGTCGGTGATCGAGGCCTCGGAACGGATCGGCACGGAAGGAGCGATCCTCCTGTTGTCGGCGCTGAGCCTGGTCACGATCAGCGCCGCCGGAGCGATGATGCGGCTCATGCAGCCCGCCCCTCTTCGGCTGCGGAATGCGGCCTAGGCGAGCCTGGGCCCGGACTATCGAGAGCGAAGAACGATCGTTGAGAGCGAAACACTAGAAGACAACACTGGAAGACGTTAAAGGGAATAGGATGATCAACAGGTTTCAGAAGACCAGGAACGGAGTCTACACGCTGTCGGTCGTCGCCGTCGCGAGCACCGCCTGCGTCCTGTTTTCGCCGGTGGGCCACCTGGGTACTCAGGAAGCTCCGGAGGCTGACGCACAGGAGGCGATGGTCGCGTCCGTTTCGATGTCGGGCGACAAAGCGATCCTGACGTTGGGCCTTGCCGACGGGGCGACCCGCAGCTTCCGGCTCGAGCAGGGGAAGGTCTACATCGATGGCGTCGAGCGGGCCACGTATGAGCCCGGCGGTGCACTCGAGAGCGCATGGCGGGAGCTGCTCCGCAGCCCGGCCGTATTCTCCGCGGAAGATCTCGCCCGTGCCCTGCGCGACTGGTCCGCGCCGGCGGACGCCGACGAGGCAGCCGCCGAGATTCTGGAGGGAGCGCTCCGCTCCGTTGTGGACGTCGCTCCAGTCGTGCAGCTGGCGGATCCGCCGGCTGCCCTGGCCGAGGTCTCGGTCGAGGGGCCCAACGGAGACGTGTCCATTGCTCCGGGCCGACTCTCGTTCGGAGAGCTGGGTGCACAGCTGGACCGGCTGCGCGCCGCGCTGGACCGGCTTGGAGAGGACGCCGCCGACGCGCACGAGGCGCTGGCGCTCGTCGTGCACGACTCGTACTCCATCCCCACCGATCGTACCGTCGAGGGGAACCTCGCGTTGCTGGATGGTGAGCTGAGCCTCGACGGAACGGTCGCGGGAGACGTGCTCGTCCTCGACGGCACCCTGCACCTGATGCCCAACGCATCGATCGAGGGCGACATCCTCCAGGTGGGTGGCGACGTCGAGCAGCACGGCACTCCTCGGATCGCCGGAGAGTTGCTGTCGATCGTCCCGCTCGCTCCACGATCGGCTCCCGCGCTGGCGCCCGCACACGAGATTCGAGTCCGGCCGGTGTCGCGGATTCAGGTCATGGAGCGCAACCGCGGAGGATTCTTCGGCTCCATCTATCGCAACTTCGAGCGGGCGATGGATGGGCTCGGAGTCACTCTGGGATGGCTAATCGGTCTCGGCCTCGCCGGTGTGGGCCTGGTCTCCTTCCAGCGGCGACGGTTGGAGACGGTGGCGGACACGGCACGCAACAATATCGCGCGATCCTTCGCGGTCGGACTCGCCGGTGAGGTGCTCTTCTTCCCGGTGTCGCTGATCCTCGTGGTCGCCGTGATCACCTGGCTGCTCATCCCGTTCTATGCAGTCGCCGTCGCGCTGGCGCTCCTCGGCGGTTACCTGGCCGTCGCTCACGCCGCGGGAGAGATCTTCGCCGCACGCCGTTTCAGGAGCCACCTGCTCGAGAGGCTCCGCCGCTCCAACTCCTACTACTACGTGCTCAGCGGGCTGGTTCTTCTCCTGCTTCCGTTCGCGTTGGGCGCCGTTCTGTGGGTGTTCGGCGGACCGCTGTCGTTCCTCAGAGGTCTGACCCTCTTCGCCGCCTGCCTCGTCACCTGGGCGGCCGCCACCCTGGGTTTCGGTGCGGTCATCCTCTCGCGTGGAGGCTCCAGAACGGAGCAAGCCCGAGGCTATCCTTCGAGCGTCCCGTTCGCCACCTCGGAAAGGGAGGACGTCGCGTGAGCCTCTCACACACACCTGGCCCCACCCACAAAGGCGGCGTGCGCGCAGCGGTCGGCGGCCTCGCTCTCCTCGCTCTGATAGGACTTCGCCCGGAGAGCTTGCCGGGCCAGGACTGGACGGAGTTCCGGTCGTCCCGGCAGGCCCACGTGGTTGCGGAGTCGTTCGTCCTCGAGATCGTATACGGGGTCGGCCACCTCTCCGTGGAGCCGGCGGAAGGCGACCTGCTCTACGACGTCCGCATGCGGTACGACGCGGAGCAGTTCAAGCCCGTCAGGCAGTGGAGCCTCAACGAGGGACGGGGGCAGCTTCGCGTGGGGCTGACGACGCTGGATGATGATGGCGATTGGATCAGCGCGCTGGCATCGGGCGACTTCGACATCGATCCCGAGCTCTCCCTGGACCTCGATGACCTGAAAGACTTCGATGAGTCGGCCGGCACGCTCGAGCTGAAGCTGGGCCGTCGACTGCCCGTCGACCTCAAGCTGTCCGCCGGTGCCGTCGCGACCGAGATCGCCCTGGGCGGGGTGGCCGTCTCCCGCCTCGAGCTCATCACCGCCGCGAGCGAGACGGAGCTGTCGTTCGACGACCCGAACCCGGTGCGCATGGCCGAGCTGGTCATCAGGGCGGGCGCGGCCGAGCTCACGGCCGAGCGTCTCGGAAACGCCCGGTTCGACCGGTTCGACCTCAAGGGTGGGGTGGGAGACGTCGTGCTGGACTTCACGGGCGAGTGGGACGGCAACGCGACGGGAACCGTGAAGATGGGTCTCGGCTCTCTGGAGCTGAAGATCCCCGCCGAGATCGGTGTCTGGATCCAGAAGAGCAGCGTGCTCACGTCGTTCAGCGCTCCAGATCTGGAGAAGGTCGATGGCGGGTACCGCTCGACGAATTGGGAAGGCGCGGAGCACAAGCTGGAGCTCGATCTGAAGACGGCGTTCGGGACGATCGCCGTCGAGATCGTCCCCTGACCAGCTCTTAGCTCGGCGGAAGGACCCGGCGGACGTTCACGCCGACCCGGTGGATGCTCACGCGGCGGCGCCGGGCGATGGCCTCACCTCCACCTCTTCATCGCGGTCCACGCCCAGGCGCTCGCTCGCGCTCCCATCGCGGACCGCGATCTCCAGGGTGCCGCCCGAACCCAGGCTCGCCAACA
>JAUVMT010000050.1 GCA_030600085.1 Gemmatimonadales bacterium
CCCGATCTGGACGGGATCTGCGTCGTCGTGATCGGGGCGCGGATCGATACGGATGCCAGCCAGAAGGTGAAGAGCTTCTGGTCGGAGTATTTCAAGTCGACGGGCGCCAACCTGTACGACCACAACTACTCGTTGCGCCCGGTCAGTCTGCCCCTCGATCCCTGCCCAGGGGTTTGAGGCGCGTTACTAGCGGTTCGGGAGCCAAACTCGAGAACGAGCGGAGGAACACCGATGGTTGAGCGAGTTGACGTGTTGGAGGCGAGCCACGAGGCACTGACGACCGAGCTTGCCGAGACCGAGCGTCAGATCCAGGGGTGCTATCAGCGCACCGAGAAGCTACGGACGGCCCTCGAAGCGTTGCAGGAACTACTCGGTGACCAGGCGGCCGTCGAGTTGCAGCAGCTGGAGCGGTTGGACGGAGACGCGAAGGGCGATGGCTCCGTCACCAAGGTCATGGACAAGCTCCAGGAGGGTGACGCCGGGAAGAAGGCCGGCAAGGGCGAGTCCAAGGAGAGCGAGCAGACTCCGGTCTGGTTGGAGAAGAAGGAAGCCTGACCGGCCGCCTCGAGTCCGCCCGCACCGTGGCGTTCTCGTAGATCGAAGACGGACGCCGGGTGGTCCGGTCGGCTCGGCGCCCTTCGGCACGGCCACGGCACCATCCAGGCCCACTCCCGTATTAGCTCCGGAAGGCATACTCTGCCCAACTCGGCAGAGCCGACTCTCCTCCATGCCGGAGCCACGTCATGACAACGGAAGCGACGCTCGCGCCGTCCGCGCCTCCATCCCCCGAGACCAGTGCCACGGGGGTCCTGGATCGATACAGGACCGTGCGGGCGGTGACGGAAGGGATCGCGGCTCCGCTCGCGCCCGAGGACTGCGTGGTCCAGACGATGGCGGATGTGAGCCCCACGAAATGGCATCTGGCCCACGTCAGCTGGTTCTTCGAGACGTTCGTGGTGGAGCCCCACCTGGCCGGGTATCGACCGCTGAACCCCCAGTACGCCTACCTCTTCAACTCCTACTACGTGCAGGCCGGCGAGCGTCACTGCCGGGACCGGCGCGGATATATCTCGCGGCCGACGGTCGATGAGATCTACGAATATCGCGCATACGTCGATGAGCACGTCGCGGAGCTGCTCGAGACCGCAGGAGATGCGACCCTCGAGTCCGTGTCGCCGCTGATCGAGATCGGCCTCAACCACGAGCAGCAGCACCAGGAGCTGATGCTGACGGACATCAAGCACGTGTTCTCGGTGAATCCGCTCCGACCCGCATACCGAGACCGTCCACCCGAGCCAGACCCGGCCGCTCCGCTCGCGTGGGTGCCGTTCGACGGGGGGCTTCACGAGATCGGGCACGACGGTTCGGGCTTTAGCTACGACAACGAGACGCCACGCCACCGTCATTATCTGGAGCCGTATCGTCTGGCGGACAGGCTCGTCACGAACGGTGAATACCTGGCGTTCATGGAGGACGGAGGCTACGAGCGGGCCGAGCTCTGGCTTTCCGAGGGCTTCGCCACCGCGAGGGAGACGGGATGGAGCGAGCCGTTCTACTGGGAGAAGCGCGACGGACGCTGGTGGATCTTCACGCTGGCGGGGATGCGCGAGGTAGACGAGAACGAGCCCGTCTGCCACGTGAGCTATTTCGAGGCCGACGCGTACGCCCGCTGGGCCGGCGCACGCCTCCCGACCGAGCAGGAGTGGGAGGTCGCGGCACGGGAGCTGCCGATTCGCGGCAACACCTTCGAGTCCGGCCGGCTTCACCCGTCCCCGGCCGGCCGCGCGAGCGACGCGAGCGCCTCGACGATCGGCTCACCTGCCGGAGAGCGGCCGCCTCCGTTGCGTCAGATGTACGGCGATCTCTGGGAGTGGACCCGCAGCCAGTACTCGCCGTACCCCGGCTACCGGCCTTTACCCGGGGCGCTGGGCGAGTACAACGGAAAGTTCATGTGCAACCAGTTCGTGCTTCGCGGCGGGTCGTGCGCGACCTCGGCCAGTCACATCAGGCCGACGTATCGCAACTTCTTCATCCCGGACGCCACCTGGCAGTTCATGGGTATCCGTCTGGCGAGAGACGTGTAGCGCCTACCTACGGAACGATCCGCAGGTTCAGCCCGATGAAGTCCTCATCGAAGTTGCGGAACTTGCCGATCGTGGACGGCCCGAAGTGTCCGCGCAGGGCCAGCTGAAGCCGAGTGCTCGAGATCCGGAAGGTGGCGCCCGCCAGCGCCGTTCCGGCCACCCGCTCGGTCTCGTCGGTGAGCCGGAAGTCGGCCGCGAAGAGCGGGAAGACGTGACCGTCACCATCGACCTCGCTCTTGTCCCACTCCAGTCCCCACTGCACGGCGAGCTTTTCGACGCCCGGGTTCGTGTGGAAGTTGAAGTTCCCGGCGACGTACAGACGCAACTGCGGGATCAGACGCCGGGCGGCGACCAGCTGAAGGCCGTCGAAGGTGACCTGGGTGTTCGCGATTCCCAGTCGGTCGAAGAGGTCGTCGCCGAAGTGTGAGCTCATATGGACGATCTCGAACCGTCCCTCCCACCCCGACCAGGTGATCTGGAACGGCACGCCCACGCGGAAATCCGCGCTGATGAAGTCTCGCTGCGAGGTCTCGAGAAGGAAGCGTGACAGGACGCCCGCCTCGAAACCGATGGCGATGGCGGGTCTGCTCGCCGTCTCGCCCTGGAACTGCACGACGTTCTGCCGGTAGCCGATCGCTACCTGGGCCTGCGCGTTCCACCCCTCGAAGAGCTCGACGGCCGAGGAGTCGGCCCCTTCGAGTCCTTCCAGATCCAGCCTGGCCGAGACGATCGCTCCGCGGATCTGAGTCTCCAACGGGTCGGCGATGAGGGGAGCGAACGGCTCGGCTCGAACGAACCACCGGGTTCCCTCCTTCGCCTTTTCCTCGCCCTCCTGCCCGGAGGCGGCTCCCGCCGACCCGAGCCACAGCCCGATGGCGAAGAGCGTCGCGGCCCGAGGGCGTTGCGAAGTCGTCACTGCGTGGTTCTCCTGTCAACTGGGCTGGAAGCGTCCGCAGCGCCGCCATGGACGGCGGGGCCAAAGTGGAGCGAGCCAATCTCGCGCACAATGAGGGATAGGACCAGATGACCTACCGGGACCTGGATGTGCGGCTCATTCGAGCCCTGCACGAGGATGGCCGCCGCTCGCTTCGCCAGCTGGCCAGAGAGCTGAACGTCTCCACGAGCACGGTGAGCAAGAGGCTCGATGATCTGCGTGAACGGGGTGTGGTTTTGGGCTTTCGGCCGGTGGTGGACTACGCAGCTCTCGGCTACGGTTTGATCGCCGTGACCAAGATCAAGGCCCGGGGAGACGCGCTCCCTGTGATCGTCGAGGCGCTCGCGGCGGACCACAACCTCACGCACGTATACGAGATCACCGGAGAGTTCGACGTTCTGGTGATCGGCCGGTTCAGGAACGAGACGGAGATGAACCGGGAGATCAAGCGGATGCTGAGCCTGCCAGGCATCGAAGGGACCAACACATCGGTCGTCCTCTCGGCCGCCAAGGAAGACGCCGACGCGGATCTCCTCGCGGAGATCGCGGAGCCCAGTGCCGGAGCCTGACCTGGCAACCTCCCTCGACCGCCTGAACCACCGCGTCACCACCTGCCGAAGATGCGAGAGGTTGGTCGCGTGGCGGGAGGAGGTGGCACGCGTGAAGCGCGCGGCTTTCAGGGATGAGCCGTACTGGGGCCGACCGGTCCCGGGCTTTGGAGACCCGGAGGCGTGGCTCCTCGTCGTCGGGCTCGCCCCCGCGGCGCACGGAGCCAACCGCACGGGCCGGATGTTCACCGGAGACAGGTCCGGGGAGTGGCTCTACCGGGCGCTGCATCGGGCCGGCCTGGCGAGCCAGCCCTTGTCGATCTCACGGGAAGACGGACTCCGGCTGACCGGTGTCTACATCACGGCCGCCGTTCGGTGTGCCCCTCCCGGAAACCGGCCAACCACCCACGAGCGAGAGAACTGCCGCGAGTTCCTGGAGGCCGAGCTGGACCTGCTGGAGAACCTCAGGGTCGTCGTCGCTCTCGGCGGCTTCGGGTACGGCCAGGCCCTGCGCATCTTGGCGGACAGGGGCTTCGAGCTGCCGACGCCGCGGCCGGGGTTCGCTCATGGGAGGGAAATCTCGGTCGGGCCCCGCCTCCATGTTCTGGCCTCATACCACCCCAGTCAGCAGAACACCTTCACAAAGAGGCTGACGGAGCCGATGTTCGACCGGATCTGGGCGAGGGCCCTGGAGTTGAGGGGCGACCCGGTCGGCTAACCTCGACCGACCTCCAGCATGCGCTCGAGCGCCCGAAGCGCGCGAGCCCGCACGTCCTCCGGCACCTCGACCTCGTACTTGAGTTCCTTCAACGAGGCCAGGGTCTTTTCGAGCGTGATCTTCTTCATGTGGGGGCAGATCGCGCAGGGCTTGATGAACTCGAGCCCGGGATACGCCTCCTGCACGTTGTCCGACATGCTGCACTCGGTGATCATGATGACGCGGTCGCCGCGAGCCGAGCCCAGGTACCCGATCATAGCGGTCGTGGAGCCCACGAAGTCGGCTTCCTCGCACACCTCCGGCGAGCACTCCGGGTGCGCGATCACCTCGATCCCCGGATACTGGGCCCGGTAGGCCCTGATCTCGTCCACCGTGAAGCGCTCGTGCACCATACAGGTGCCGTGCCACGTGAGCACCCGCACGTCCGTCTCTTTGGCGACGTTTCTCGCCAGGTACTCGTCCGGGAGGAAGATCACCGTCTCCGAGCCCAGGGATTCGACGACCGCTTTTGCGTTGGCCGACGTGCAGCAGATGTCGGACTCGGCTTTGATGGCGGCCGGAGTGTTCATGTACGTCACCACGGGGACGCCGGGGTGTCGCTCCTTCAGGAGCCGAACATCCTCGACCGTGATGCTCTCGGAGAGAGAGCAGCCGGCTTCCGGGTCGGGGATTAGAACGGTGCGCCCCGGGTTGAGGATCTTGGCCGTCTCGGCCATGAAGTGGACGCCGCAGAACACGATCACGTCCGCGTCCGTATCGCGCGCCTCTCGGGCGAGCCCGAGCGAGTCGCCCTTGAAGTCGGAGATGCCGTGGAAGATCTCGGGCACCATGTAGTTGTGTCCGAGGATCACCGCGTTTCGGACCTTCTTGAGACGGTTGATCTCGACGATGAGCGGCGCCGCGAGCACCCACTCGAAGCGCGGGACGCTCTGCTTTACCTTGTCGTAGATGTGGTCCGTCGCCTCAGCGACGGCTCCCGTATATTCCAACGTTTCCAGCACTTTGGCCTCCACCACGACGCAGCGGCTCCGGCTGCTGGCGCGGACCGGGCTGATCAGGGCCCCGGATCCTTCCTTCGATGCTGCCTCGAAGCGTGTATGTGAAAACGCGAACCGCGCGAAAGTTCCGCCCGGGACGGTCTCCGGGTGACGCACATGCGCCCTAGCGACGATCCCGTGAGAGGTGAAGCTAGGGCCGGAGCGAGGGAGCGAACAGGAGGACTGGGCCGGATCTGGGGAGTGCGGCGCCGGCCCGAGCGCGACGATATTCTTCCACGATGAACAACGATGAGCTCGCGCGGCGCGCCGGGGACCTGCGGGAGGTGCTGCGCCACCACGACTATCTCTACCACGTGCTCGATGCGCCGGACGTATCGGATGAGGAATACGATCGCCTTTTCCGCGAGCTGAGAGCGCTGGAGGAGGCGCACCCCCGGCTCCGCACCACCGATTCCCCCACCCAGCGCGTGGGGGGCAGCCCGCTCGAGAGCTTCCAGACGGTCGAGCACGTCGCTCCGATGCTCAGCCTCGACTCGGCCCAGGAGGAAGGGAAGCTGCGACGATTCGACGAGCGCATCCGACGGAGCCTGGGCGAGGGAACCCCGGTCGAGTACGTGCTGGAGCCGAAGCTGGATGGTGCGTCCATCGAGCTCGTTTACGAAGACGGCGCCCTGGCTCGGGCTTCGACCCGTGGAGATGGCATCCGGGGCGAGGGGATCACGGAGAACGTGCGCACGATCGCGGCCGTCCCGCTGCGTCTGCGATCCGTGGATCGACCGGTGCCCCGCCTTCTCGCCCTGCGAGGTGAGGTGATCATGCGCATCGGGGCGTTCGAGGAGCTCAACGAGCGCTTGATGCCGAGCGAGAAGATGCCGTTCGCCAATCCGCGCAACGCGGCGGCGGGCTCGCTCCGTCAGCTCGATCCCGGCATCACGGCCTCTCGCCCGCTGGACATTTTCGTCTACGACATCCTGGGCTTCGCGGAGGGCACGGATCCACCCGAGACACAGTCCGCCGGCCTGCGGGCGATTCGCGACTGGGGATTGGCGCCCTCGGAGATGGCACGCCGCGTCTCCTCGGTCGAAGAGATTCTGGAGTACCATGCGGAGCTTCTCGAGGGTCGAGGTGATCTCGACTACGAAATCGACGGGATCGTCATCAAGCTGAACGATCTGGCCCACCGCGCGCAGCTGGGCTCGACTTCGCACCATCCCCGATGGGCGTTCGCCTTCAAGTTCCCGCCCCGAAAAGAGATAAGCCGCGTCCTGAAGATCGTACCAAGCGTGGGGCGAACCGGCGCCGTGACGCCGATCGCGATGCTGCGGCCCGTCGAGCTGGGGGGCGTGACGGTCAGCCGAGCGAGCCTCCACAACCGGGAAGAAGTGGCCCGGAAGGACATACGAGAGGGAGACCGGGTGCGTGTCCAGAGAGCGGGTGACGTCATACCGCAGGTGCTGGAGAGGCTCGAGGAGCCCGATCGGAGGCGTGGTCGCCGGTGGCGGATGCCCGACGCTTGTCCCTCCTGCGGGTTCGAGCTCGTAGAGCGGGGCCCCTTTACGGTCTGCCTGAACAGTTTCGACTGTCCCGCGCAGCTCGCCGGCCGGATCCAGCACTTCGCCTCTCGCGGAGCTCTGGACGTCGAGGGCCTCGGCGAGGAGACCGCTCGACAGCTCGTGTCGGAGGGCCTGGTCCGGCACGTGCCGGATCTCTATGCGCTCGATGTGGAGCAGCTCACCGAGCTCGAGGGGTTTGCCGAGAAGTCGGCTGACAGCCTGGTAAGAGCGATCCGAGAGTCCTCGCCCGTCGAGCTGCGGCGCTTTCTTCACGGTCTTGGAATACCGGAGGTCGGGGCGGCCGTGTCGCAGGACCTGGCGCGACACTTCGGCACCCTGGAGCACCTTCGGTTGGCTTCCGCCGAGGAGCTGGAGGAGGTCGAGGGGGTCGGACCCAAGATGGCGGAGCAGATCACGGCCTTCTTCGACAACCCACGGAACATCGCTCTTGTAGATCAGCTGATCTCGGGGCCGGTGGAGCTGATCGAGACCGAGGGCGCGTCCGATGCTTCCGGCGCCGAGGCGCCTTTCGAGGATCTGAAGTTCGTCTTCACGGGGGGACTGGAGCGTTGGACTCGCGGCGAAGCGAAGGAGCTCGTCGAGTCCCTGGGCGGCCGGGTCACATCGAGCGTGAGCAGCGGCACGGACTACGTCGTGGCGGGAAGCGAGTCGGGCTCGAAGCTCGACAAAGCGGGCGAGCTGGGCGTCACCATTCTCGACGAGGAGGGATTCGCGGCGCTACTCGAGGATCAGGTCGGCGCATGATCGAGAACATTGAGATCGCGAAGCAGTTGGACGAGGTCGGCGACTTGCTGGAGATCCAGGAAGCCAACCCGTTCCGCGTTCGCGCCTACCGGAACGCCGTCCGCACCATCACCGAGCTCGCCACGCCGCTCGAGCGCATGGTGGCGGACGAGGAGGATCTCACGGCGCTTCCGGGGATCGGGAAGGAGTTGTCTCGTCACATCACCGAGCTCGTCACGACGGGCGAGATGGGGGTCCTCGCCGAGCTCCGAGAGGACGTGCCCAGCACCCTGGTTCAGATCATGCGCCTGCCGGGGGTCGGGCCGAAGAGCGCCAGGAAACTCTGGCACGAGCTCGGCGTGGAGACCGTCGAGGAGCTGAAGTCGGCGGCCGAGGAGGGCCGGGTGTCGGAGCTGAAGGGCTTCGGCGAGAAGAAACAGGCTCTGATCCTCTCGGGAATCGAGCAGTTCCACCGGCATTCCGCGCGGTACCGACTCGACGAGGCCGATCGCTTCGCGGCGCCGCTTCTGGAGTACCTGAGCGCTCTCGGCGAGGCGGAGAAAGTGGAGGTCGCAGGGAGCTATCGACGTCGCTGTGAGACGGTCGGGGACATCGACATCCTGGTGCTTTCGAGCGCGCCGGAGCCGGTGATGGAGCGCTTCGTGTCTTACCCGTCCGTCGAGAAGGTTCTCGCCGCCGGGGGCACGCGCGGCTCCGTCGTGCTCAGAAGCGGGCTGCAGGTGGATTTGCGAGTCGTGCCAGCCGAAAGCTACGGTGCCGCCCTCGTCTATTTCACGGGCTCAAAGGAGCACAACATCCGGCTGCGAAAGCGTGCGCTGGACCGTGGTCTGACGGTCTCGGAATACGGGGTCTTCGAGCTTCTTGAGACGCCGGAGCCGGAGGCGAAGCCAGCAGAAGCCGAGGCAGAATCCGAGGACGCGGCGCCGCGCCGGGCGGGACGGCAGGTGGCCGGCCGGACGGAGAAAGAGGTCTACGGAGCCGTGGAGCTTCCGTACATAATTCCGGAACTGAGAGAGGCTCGGGGAGAGATCGCGGCGGCAGAGGCGGGCGAACTTCCCGATCTGGTCAACCTCGATGATCTGCGAGGTGATCTCCAGATGCACAGCACATGGTCAGACGGCAAGAACAGCATTGAAGAGATGCTGGATGGCTGCGTCGAGCGCGGCTACGAGTACTTCGCCATCACCGACCACAGCAAGGCGCTCGCCATGATCGAAGGTCTCGACGAAGAGGGGCTTCAGCGGCAGTTTGGCGAGATCGAAGAGTTATCCGGCCGGCATCCCGAGATCCGGATCCTTCGCAGCATGGAAGTGGACATCCTCGCCGACGGCACGCTCGATCTCGCGGATGAGATGCTGGAAGCCCTGGACCTGGTGGTGATATCCATTCATTCCATGTTCAGCCTTCCGGCGGCGCGTCAGACGGAGCGTGTCCTGAAGGCGCTGCAGCACCCGGCCGCGGACGTCTTGGCCCACCCTACCGCTCGCCTCATCAACAAGCGGGAGCCGGTCGATTTCGACCTCGAACAGGTGATCGCGTGTGCCGCCGAGAACCGCGTCGCTCTGGAGCTGAACGCGAATCCACACCGCCTCGACCTGAAGGACACGCAGCTGATGCTGGCGAAATCGCTGGGCGCGAAGGTCGTGATCAGCACCGATGCCCACAGGGTGGCGGACCTGGCGTTGATGCCGTACGGCGTGGAGCAGGCTCGCCGGGCCTGGCTCGAGAAGGGCGACGTACTCAACGCCTTTCCGCGCGAGGATTTTCTGGACTACTTCGGGATCGAGTAGCTCAGCCCGCCCTCTAGCGAGATGAAGCTGCGTTGACTGCGCTACCCTAGGCTCCCGGAGGTCGGCGTACAACGGAGCAGTCCGGAATCCCGAGCGGGAGGAGGTCGACAAACGACTCAGCCCGTCTGCAGCACGGATCGGCCACCTGGGCCTCCGCACGTGATCGGAGAGCTGGCACTCTCACCTCGGCACTCGATCTCTCTCCGAAAGCAGCTGGCGGCGCAGATCGGAGCCGCCATCAGATCGGGCGAGCTGGGCACAGATCGGCGGCTTCCCAGCGGTCGGCGGCTGGCGGATCTTCTAGGTCTTCATCGACACACTGTCCTCGCGGCGTACGCCGACTTGGAGAAGCTTGGTCTCGTACGTCGGAATCTCCGGAGCGGTGTCTTCGTGCGCCCATGCACCGCGTCCGGCGCCTCGTGCTCCGGCGAAAGCGGTGCCGGGAGGCTCGAAGCGGAGTTCGCCGAGTTCCTTCGCGCCCAACGCTGCAAAGGCCGCTCGGCCGGGGATCTGAACCGGCTGATGAGGCGCTGGACGGACAGGTCTTCCGAGCGAGGCATCGTCGTCGTGGAGCCCGAGCCGGCCTTGCGCCGGCTGATCGCGGCCGAGATCGCCGGGGAGCTTCCGGACGTGGAGGTGACGGGCTCTAGCTGGTGTCGGGCTCGCAGGAGGCCGGATGCCCTCCGCGGTCGCTGTCTCGTGGCACGCCACGAAGTGGCTGCCCGCTTCCGTGGCTTCGACCCGGCGGTGTCGGATCTGGTCGTGCTCCGGACGGCCTCCGTCGGGGATTGCCGACGCGCCCTTCGTGCTCTCCACGCCGGACAGGTGGCGACCCTTCTCACCTCGAGTCGCCTCCTCCGCCGCTACGCCCGCGAGCTCTTCGCAGGAGATCTCGGAGGTAGTGTCGGACTCTCCTGCCCGAGGCCGTGGAGCCGATCGGAGCTCGACAGGGCACTCCGGATCTCGAGCCTGGTCTTGGCCGACCTGGTCACCTCCGTGCCGAAGCGGCCGTCGGTTCCAGGGTTTGCGGTCCGAGCCGTTCGAGTCGTCGATCGCGGGTGGATCCGAGAGTTGGCTCGATACATCGGAGTCGAGTCTCGACCCGGGAAAAAAGGGCCTGTGGCGGAACTTGAACGCTTGGGAGGCATAGGGTAGGTTCACGCGCCTCGATTGGCGCGGTGAACCCTGTTTTCGTTCCGCGGACAACGCTGGCCCGTAGTGTAACCGGCAACACGCTTGGCTCTGGACCAAGAGATTCCAGGTTCGAACCCTGGCGGGCCAATCGTATCACTCGAGGTGAAGGGGCAGCGCACATCGGTTCTTGCCGGCTCTTTCACTTTTTCGTTAACGGGTTGTCCGGAGGGGTGGCCGAGTGGCTAAAGGCGGCGCCCTGCTAAGGCGTTGGGCCGAGAGGCCCGCGTGGGTTCGAATCCCACCCCCTCCGCTTCCGCGTTCGGGCGATCCTGATGAGGACCGAGCCCGGGCGCTCCCGAACTCCCGGACGGGTGGCCGAGCGGTCTAAGGCGCACGCCTGGAAAGCGTGTGGGCACCTCAAGTGTCTCGTGGGTTCGAATCCCACCCCGTCCGTTCCAGACGCTCCGACTCCAGCTCGCACGGCCCGGAAGATCAGCTTAGCCGAGCCTCGCGAGACGCCGTCCTTTTCGGAGGGGTGGCAGAACGGCAATGCACCGGTCTCGAAAACCGGCGCCCTCACGGGCTTGAGGGTTCGAATCCCTCCCCCTCCGCTTTATCTGCCAACGAGTTACGACGCTCGCCTCTCCGCGTTTATTATCGCTATTTCGCGGGTGTTACCCAAACTGTTACCCGCGTCAGTCAATCCGAGCTGTTTCCCCGCCTCGTCGAAGTAGCCGCCCACGTCCGAGTACTCCGGGTGGAATCGAGCATATCGCATGGTCATGTCGATGCGTGCATGGCCAAGCTGCTGTTGAAGGAGGTTCAGCGGCATCCCGGCCTTCGCGAGGTGCACGGCAGCCGTATGCCGATGATCGTGGATCGTGTAGTCGGGTATCCCCGCGATCCTGCACGCCCGCTCGTGCTCCTTCTGGATCGTGCGGCGCTTGATCTTGAACAAGGGATCGGTGCCGGAGAGCGCGTGTTCTTCGATCTGCTCACAGAGCGTTTCGGCTGCCCACGGCGGCACGAACACGGGTCGAACACCTTCGGCTGTCTTCGCGTCCGTCACGAGCGCCCGAGCTTCTCCATCGCCCAGCTTCAAGTCGCAGACCCTGAGCGCCTCAGCCTCCCCAAGCCGCATCCCGGTGCCTAACAGTAGCTCGAAGATCGGTCTAAACGGCTTCCGTACCGCCGCGAAATACGGCCGGATCTCGGCGGCCGTGAGATAGCGGATTCGTACCCGAGCCCTAAAGCGTTTGACCCGCGGTCGTTC
>JAUVMT010000092.1 GCA_030600085.1 Gemmatimonadales bacterium
AGATCCTCTCGGGCGAAGTCACACTCGAAGTACATCGAGAGTCCCCACTCCGGACGGGGACCGATTCCGGCCTCACCGGAGCCGCCCTCGAAGTTCCATATGTAGTCATCGTGCGCCGGGCATATGTCGTTGAACTCCTGGCCCAAGCCCGAATCGTCCGCCTGGAACTCCTCGATCATCGCCGCTCTCGCCGTCAGGAGAGCCTCCCGCGACGGCGCGGTGTAGTACGCGAGGCGGCGCCATTTTCCGCCGATCCTGTGAGAGAGCCAGCCCCACGCCGTGATGTTGCCGGCCGCCACGTGCTTGTCGTATATCGGCGCGAAGTACTCATTCACGATCGTGTCGGCCCGCGCCGCTCGGGACTGATTGCAGTAGAAGTAGGCGGCCATGCTTGCCGGCTGCTCCTCCTGGGCGGATGCCGGTTGAGGCAGCAGCAGCGGCGTCAGCAACACGCCAAGCCCCAGGATTAGGGAAAGTCTGGGTTTCATCGAATCCTCCTTGGATGGGACGGGAGTTGTGCAGTCGTCCTACTAGTACGCACCCCCGCTTTCACCGTCAAACCCTGGTGAGGTCGTTCGCCAGCCGGCCGGTGACGCTAGATTCTCCCGTTCGTGCGTGGGTTTCCAGCGGAGACGGGGAAGCAGGCCTACCGCTCACGCGTGTCTTCCAGACGACCGCCATGAGATCGAAAGCGGAGGAAGCAGAATGATCGATGCCGCGAGAAGCGCCACAGCCCTGGCCGCCGTCGCCTTCGCCGGCCTCGGGGCCGCGACCCCGGCCGAGGCCCAGGAGAGACCGGAGCTGCCTCCCGACGCCGAGCTCGCCGTCTCCCGCCTCGCGGAATCCCCGCGACACGGAGAGTGGATCGAGTACGACGCCGGAGACGGCGACATGGTAACGGCCTGGGCGGTCTACCCGGAGCGAAGCGACAAGGCCCCGGTCATGGTCGTGATCCACGAGATCTTCGGGCTCACGGACTGGGTGCGGGGCGTCGCCGATCAGCTGGCCTCCGAAGGCTTCATCGCGATCGCCCCGGACCTGCTGAGCGGGAAGGGCCACGACGGCGGCGGCACCGACTCCTTTGCGTCGGAGGACGTTCGAAAGGCGATTCGAGAACTGGACCGTGACGAGGTGAACCGTCGGCTTCGAGCCGCGGCCGGCTACGCGACCGCGCTCCCGTCGGCCACCTCCAAGGTGGGCAGCGTCGGCTTCTGCTGGGGCGGCTCGACGAGCTTCCGCTTCGCGACGGCGTGGGATGGCTTGAATGCGGCCATCGTCTACTACGGTGGCTCTCCCCCTACGGAATCACTGGCCGCGATCCGGGCCCCGGTGCTGGGTCTTTACGGAGGCGATGACGCACGCGTGAACGCGACGATCCCTCCGGCGAAGGAGGAGATGGACGGCCTCGGGAAGGTATACGAAACCGAGATCTACGACGGCGCGGGACACGGCTTCCTGCGGCAGCAGAGCGGTCGAGAAGGCAAGAACCTGCGCGCCTCCGAGCAGGCCTGGGCTCGGACGTTGGCGTTCCTGCGCGCCGAACTGGAGGAGTAGGAGCATGCGAGTCATCGGAAGCTGTCGATGTGGTTTAGTGGCGCTCGCCGGGGCGCTGTGGGTGCTGACCGCTACCGCCCCGAGCGCGGCAGCCGTGCAGGCGGCCATCGCTCCGGGCGCGGCGGCCGTGCAGGCGATGGCCGAGCCTCCGGCCTCGGATGAGCCAGCCATCGTCACGGACCCCACGTCGCCGACCGCCACCAGCCAGGAGGCCTTCGACCCCGAAAAGGCCACGGAAGCCTACCTAGCGACCCTGGATGAAGAGACGAGAGCCAAGTCGAAGGAGTACACCGAAGGCGGCTACTGGCTGGGCATCATCAGCCTGTTCTACGGGCTCGCCGTCGCCTTTTTCCTGCTGAACACGGGGCTCTCGGCCCGGATGCGGGAGACCGCCGAGCGCATATCCGGCAAGAAGCCGCTCCAGACGGTCCTCTACGGCGTGCAGTACATTCTGATCACCACGGTCCTGCTCCTGCCACTGTCGGTCTACGCGGGCTTCATCCGAGAGCGCCGGTACGGGTTCTCCACGCAGAGCCTGGGCGGGTATGTCTCCGATCGATTCATCGGTTTGGCCATCTCGCTCGTCCTCGTGAGCGTTCTTCTCGTGCTTCTGTACGGTGCCATCCGACGCGCTCCGCGCACCTGGTGGGTCTGGGGAGCCGGGGTCAGCCTGGCGTTCCTGGCCGTGGTCGCCTTCATCTCGCCCGTCTATCTCGCCCCGCTCTTCAACCGGTACGAGCCGCTGGACGAAGGGTCGCTGAAGGATCGGGTGCTCGCCATGGCTCGGGCGAACGGCGTTCCGGCCGACGAGGTATACCAGTACGACGCCTCGAAGCGGACGACGAAGATCAGCGCGAACGTGAGCGGATTCCTGGGCACGACGCGCATCTCCCTCAACGACAACCTGCTCGACCGAGGGACCGACGAAGAGATCGAGGCGGTCGTGGCTCACGAGATCGGCCACTTCGTCCTGCACGCAGCCCGGGAGTTCTTCGTCTTCTTCGGCATCGTGCTCGTCGTCGGCTTCGTCTTCGTTCGGTGGGGATTCGACAGGGCGCTGGCTCGCTGGGGCTCCACGTGGGGCGTGCGAGACGTGGGGGACGTGGCGGGCCTTCCGCTCTTCCTCGTCCTTTTCTCGCTCTACTCCGTGGCAATCAGCCCGATCACCAACGGATTCATTCGCTCTAGCGAGGTCGAGGCCGACATCTACGGCTTGAACGCCGCGCGCGAGCCGGACGGGTTCTCGACGATCATCCTCAAGCTCGGAGAGTACCGGAAAGTGGATCCGGGGCCGCTCGAGGAGTGGCTCTTCTACGATCACCCGAGCGCCAGGAACCGGATCCTCATGTCGATGCGCTGGAAAGCGGAGAACCTGGACGAGAGCTCCGACTAGCCCGCAGTCCGCTTCTGCCCAGCTACCTTCCGAGCGCCGCCAGGAGACCTGTCGTCAGGAACGGGATGTATGTGATGAGGAGAACCCCCACGCCCAGGATGAGGAGGAACGGCACGGCGGCGCGATAGAGGTCCAGCAGCGGCCGATCGAATCGGTAGGAGGCGAGGAAGAGGTTCAGCCCGACGGGAGGCGTCAGGTACCCGAGCTCGAGGTTGGCCACGAAGATGATACCCAGGTGGATCGGGTGCACGCCGAACGCCGCGCCGAGGGGCACGATGAGCGGAACGATCACCACGGTCGCCGAGAAGATGTCCATCACAGCGCCGACCAGGAGAAGGAAGAGGTTGAGGCAGAGCAGGAAGACGATCCGCGAGTCGATATGGCTCTGCACCCACTCGAGCGCGCGACTTGGTATCATCGCGTCCACCATGTAGCTGCTGAACCCCATCGCCATCCCGAGGATGAGCAGCACTCCGCCGATCAGCACGAGACACTGGCGGAACACGCGCGCCAGGTCGCTGCCCAGCGACACGTCCCGGTGCACGAAACACTGGACGACGAAGGCATAGAGCGCCGCGAGCGCCGCCGCTTCCACCAGCGTGGCGATTCCCCTGAAGATCACGAACAGCACCACGATAGGCAGGAACAGCTCCCACTTGGCCTCCCAGAGCGCCCGTGCCGCCTCCCGCGGCTCGAACGGCCTGCGCTGGACCCCGCTCTTGATCCCCTCCCGGACCCCCCAGCCCGCGACCAGTGAGACCAGCAGGATCCCGGGGATTATGCCTCCGATGAACAGGTCCTCGATGGGAACGCTCGCGACGATCCCGTAGAGGATCAGGGGAAGAGCCGGCGGAAGAAGCAGACCGAGCGAGCCGGACGCCGTCAGTAGACCGAGCGAGAACCGTTCGTTGTAGCGATCCTCCCGGAGAACCTGGAACAGGAGGGCGCCGAGGGCGAGAATCGTGACGCCCGAGCCGCCGGTGAAGACGGTGAAAAAGGCGCAGACGAAGGCGCAGACGACCGCCGTTCCACCAGGCACCCAACCACCGAAGGCGCGAAAGAGGTTCAAAAGCCTCGATGACGCCTTCCCTTCGGCGAGAAAGAAACCGACCAGCGTGAAGAGCGGAATCGCGGCGAGAGTCGGATTCACCGATATGCTGTACGTCTCGATCAGGACTGCCACCGGCGGGACTCCCCCCGCCATGAAGAGCAGAGCGGCGATCCCCCCGAGCGCAGCGAAGATCGGGCTTCCTAAAAGGGTGGCGACGAGCACGAGTGTGAGGCCCGGCCAGCTCGGGTGCGCCTCCAACAGTCCGGGGAACTGAGCCAGCAGAAGACCCAGGACAGCACCCAGGATCGCGACCGACCGCCCCTTCCAGCTGTCGGCCGACCGCCAGACCAACCGCAAGCCGATCAAGAGGAAGGCTACCGGCATGACGATCTGCGCGAGCCAGACGGGCAGGCCGCGGGTGATCATCGTGCCGGCGGCCGCCTCCTCCACAACGAGATCAATGCCCGCCCGGAAGAAAAGCGCGCACACTCCGACCGCTACGGCCGAAGCGAGGCGCCCTCCCGCCGTTCTTAACTTGCCTTCAGGGAGCAGCTGTCCGGTGGCGAGGGAGAGGAGCCGTCCTTCACGAGCGGCAAGCGCAGCACCGAGGAACGCCACCCAGAGCGTCAGATGCCGCTCCACGGAGATGGCGCCTGGAATGCCGGTGCCGAACCTTCGGAGCGGAATCTCGATGAGCGGCAGCAGGACCATCGCCGCCAGGGCGAGGCTGGCAATCACCTCTTCGGACTTCCGGAAGGCTTTCAACGACAGGGGTTTGTCCGCTTCTGTCTCTCGGAGCCGGATCAGGGGCTCGAGCCCGCCGCGGCAGCCGGGCCGCGCCGGAATTCGGCGCGATACCGGAGAGCCAGATCGAAGACCTCTTCGGGAACCAGGCTCGCGCGGAAACTCTCCGCGAAAGAGTCCGCCGCGGCTTGCCACGGGTCCGAATCCTCGCCCAGCTCCACACGAATCACCTGGAGTCCTCGCATGATCATCTCCGCGAGAGACTCCTCGTCCTTCTCGGGAATCTCGTCGGCCTGCCGCTCGCCAGCCCGACGAGCCGACTCGAGGAGCGCCTCACGGTCGTCCTCTGACATCTGCTCCCAGGCTCTCTTGTCGATGACTGTGGCAGCCATCAGGGGGGCGACGCCCGGAGAAAGCACGTAGGGCGTGTGCCGATACCACTGAAACGCGAGGGCCCCGAGCGGCGGAGCCGGCAGACCGTCGATCATCCCGCTTTGCAGACCGACCATGATGTCGGTCGGCGAGAGGACCACCGGGTTGTACCCGTTCTGCCTCCAGAGCCTCACCATCCGGTCGTTGCCGGCGGTCGTGAACATCTTCAGACGCTTGAGATCCGAAACCGTGCGCGTCGGGACCTTCGAGAAGAAGTGCAGCCACCCGCCATAGCTCCAGTTGAGGGTCACGAGCCCCTGCTCCGCCAGTCGCTGACTCAGCAGCGGCCCCAGGCGATGGAGTACGAAGAAAAACTCCTCGATCGAGGCGAAGAAGAGTGGGATCTGGAAGACGTTGAACGCATCGTCCAGCTCGGCGAGGCCCGCAACCGTCAGCGTCGCCGCCTGGAGCTGCCCGTGCCGGATCTTGCGCAGCGTAGCCTGATCGTCGCCCGCGACGCCGCCCGGGTAGATGACGAGCCTAACCCTCCCATTTGTGGCCTGCTGCCACTCGTGACCCATATCCTCGAGTATGCGGTGCCACGGCGAGCCGTCGGGCGCGAGCGTGGCGAGCTTTACGCGGGCCCCCTGGGCGTGAGCGTCGTCAGGCCCGAGCGCGACCAGGCATCCGATCGCGAGCGCGGCGACCCGGAGCACCCGGTGCCTATGCCTCCACGTCATCCCTCTCCCTTTCCTACTCCAGGAAGTAGTCCTCCACGTGATCGAGCATGTAGCGGGCCCGCTTCTGCGCGATGAGGTTCTGGAGTCGATGACTCGGATCCTCGTCGGGATCAATAGCCAGCGCCTCCAGCATCAGCCGCTCGAAGCGTTCCCGCTCCTGTTCCGGCAACATCACGCTCGTGGCGTAAGTGGCATAGGTACCCGCCAGCCGCCCGCCGTTCAGCTCGAGAGCGCGATCGAAATGCTTGCGCGCTTCTTCGGGAGACCCGCCCATGCTGGCCGGAAGGCCGCGCAGCATGATGAACACGTCGTGAATGGAGCCATCCCTGAACGTCTCATCCAGCTCCAGGACGCGCTCCATCATCGCGATCACGGCCGGCAAGTCGGCGATGAGGTCCGGACGATCCTTGCCTCGTGAGATCGCCGCACCCCAAGCGGCCGCGGTCCAATAGAGCAGCGAAACGTCCTCCAAGGTAGTGCCGGCAACCGCGCCCTCGGGGTCGACGAGCAGGCGCTCTTCGAGCTCTGGATCCGCCAGCTCGAGGCCTCGCATGCCGTACCTCTTGGCCCGGAGAAACAGATTCAGCGCGCGTTCCAGCTGCTGCTTCGAGCGCTCGTAGTCCTCTTCCTCCAGGAGGATCGCGTCGGTTTCGACGCACACGTACGCGTACTGGGCGAACCCCTGGGTCGCGTTGAGCAGCAGCCGGTCGCTCTCGGGCTGCTTCGTGAGCAGACCCTCGACCGTCGAGAGCGCGAAGGGCATGGACTCGCAGACGAATTCGGGATCGTCCCCAGACGACCACACCTCGGCGGTCGATTCCATCACTTCCGTCACGCTGTTGGCGGCCATCTTGTTGACGGCACCGCAGCCGCTCAACGGAAGGAGAAGGAGCGACGCGGCCGCCCAAAAGGCCCTCCCGCTTCGCTGCATGCGAACCCTTGGTTTCATCCACGTTGCCGTCGAGGGTGACTGCTGCCCGGCCCGACAACATAATGAAGTGGCGAGGCCGCGACCCGGGTATCCGGAGATGCTGGCGGGCCGGGAACGGCACGCGCACCTTCGATGTTCCAGACGCGAGGCCCATAACACACGCCGGACTGCCAGGAACATGACGACGAGACACCCTCCAACGACTCGGAGGCGGGCACGCCGCCTGCTCCACGTGTGGACGCTCGCGATCTCCGCGCTGGTCCTCGTCTCGTGCGGCGACGATTCAGGGCCGGTCGAGATCGTGGCCCCCGACCGCAGCGAGGTCGGCCTGCGGGTGCGCGTTCACCTCCTCTCCTCCGAGTTCGCGCCCCTCAGCACGGAGCTCACGGAAGACGAGGTCGCAACTGTCTTCAGCCGCGTGAACGCGATCTGGCAGCAAGCCCTGATTAGGTGGGAGATCGAATCGATCCTTCGCGAGGATGCGTTGAACTCGGACGCGTTCGCTGCGATCCTTCGGGGCGACCGCCCGGTCTCCGACGATGTCATCGCCTCGGTGCTGCCCCGCGAGAACCTGCTTACAGGCGACTGGGACGTTTTCCTGATCCTCTCCCTGGGGGGAATCGCGGGCGGTATCTACTTCCCGGGCATCCCCGCCGCCCTTTCGGCCGAGCTCGACCCCGAGGGTCGCCGGGAGCTCACGCGCGCCACGGCCCGGATCCTCGCCCATGAGCTCGGCCATTCGCTGAGCCTTCCGCACGTGCCGTGCACCGCGGCCGGGAACCTGATGTCGCCCGGCTGTCCGGCCGCGGACCGCACGAGGCTGACGGATTCCCAGGTGGAGGCCGCCCGGCAGCAGGCACTGACGGGACACCCGTACAGTGGCGGCGGAGCGCTCGAATAGCCGGCTCGTCCGCAGCATTCGCAGCGTCCGCAGCGGAAGCAGCGGAAGCGGAGGAGGCTTGGCTCGGCAGCCCCGTCATCGAAACAGGAGGGTGAGGGCGACGAGTAGGGAGAGGATCGCGGCAAACTCCGCCACGAGGAGCCAAGCGAGCCGGCGCGCCGAGTCGTCGGCTCGAGAGACCGCGGCATCGAACACGGCGGACCGCTCGCCCGAGCGCGCAGCCCGCTTGCCCGAGCCCATCGTCCGGCCACGCCTCCCGCCAAAATGGCCGATCAGCACGGCAACCAAGCAGCCGGCCAGGTTCCACCAGAGCCACGAGACGGCCGGGGCTCCGTAGGCAAGGAGAAGGTTGGCGGTCACCCCGGCCAGCCCCCCGACCACCGCCGACCGTCCGTCCGCACGCTTCGAGCGCCAGGCCAGGAGGAATAGGGCCAGCATCGGCCCGTAGAGGACGCTGCCGACCCGATTGAT
>JAUVMT010000230.1 GCA_030600085.1 Gemmatimonadales bacterium
CTCGCGCTCGATGAGCTCTCGGTGTGCCTCGTACTCGGGCCGGCCGGCGTCGTCCAAGAGGCCCGCTTCCACGGCCGGCTGAAGCCGCTCGGAGTACCCGTCGGCAGCCGCCATATCCTCCACCGCGACGGCGGCCCGGCGCCCGAGGAGGAGCGCGAGGAGATGGCTATCGTCGTCCGCCAGGATGCTTTCCGCGATCGATGTCGCGGTGTTGCTGTCGCCCATGAGCAGGTGCAGCAACCCGACGTGGAAGAGCGCATCGAGGTCGATCTGGTCCGGAGGCACCTGACCGTAAGCCTGGAGCGCCATGTTGGCGAACGTCGCGGCCTGCTCCTCGTTGCCGCCCTCCTGCTCCCGCATCGACCGATCGAAGAGACGATCCGCGGCTTCGCGGGGCGACATGGAGCTCAGGTCGGGCATCCCTCCGGCTCCACCACCGGCGCCCGCGCCGCCCGCGGCGCTCGGCTCCGGCAACCCGCCGGTGATCGGATCGTCGCCGATGCGGGCACGCGACTGTTGCCCCACGAACCAGGCGATCAGAAAAGCGAAGCCGGCGAGGGCCACGAAGGAGAGCACCCACGGGAGGTGCGCCGAGAGCGGCTTCGCGGCCCGCGGCGCGGCCGGCTCTCCGCAGTTGCTGCAAAAGGCCGCACCCGGCTTCAGCTCATGGCCGCACTTGGGGCACCCGCTCTTCTTGTCGGATACCGGCGCCCCGCACGCGGAACAGAACTTCCCCGAGGCCTTGGCCCCGCAGGAGGAACAACGCATCGCAGCTCCCTTCGTCCGATCTCCTTCAAACGCCCTGGTCCCCGTCGCCTCACGAGACCTTGCGTTGTAATTTGCGGCCGCCTCGCCGTGAGCGGGAGGCCGTCGGTGTTTCCAACTGGAAACCGGAGCTGATATGAAGTCGCGCTACCTGGGATTGTTGATCGGGGTTTGGTACCTGCTCGCCCCCTTTGTCTGGGGCTACCCGATGGGCTTCCTCTGGTGGCACAGCATCCTGATCGGCTCGGTCATCCTCGCCGTTTCCGCCTCGTAC
Source organism: Gemmatimonadales bacterium (assembly GCA_030600085.1). GTDB lineage: Bacteria > Gemmatimonadota > Gemmatimonadetes > Palauibacterales > Palauibacteraceae. The sequence continues at coordinate 1,040 of JAUVMT010000230.1, forward strand.
CTGATGAGCTGGAACCGCGCCGGCTCCTGGGTTCTGATCGCTGCCGGCGCGTACAGCATGTTCTCACCCTTCCTTCACGACTACCTGACCAGCCAGTTCGCCTTCTGGAACGACCTGTTCTTCGGCGTGATCACGATCGGGCTGGGTGCGGCCCTGGGTGCAGCCGCCATCGAGTACGGGGGCGAGGAGGAAGCGCCCGCCGGCTAGGCGCCGACCTGGCTGGCTAGGCTCCGAACTTCACGAACTTCCCGGCGGTGGCCGCGGCGAGGGGCATCAGCTCTCTCCCGCGCCTGACGCCATCGCCTCCCTGGGCGCACGGTCTCTCCCCGAAGGCCTCCGCTCCGCGACCCCGCGAGACGTTGGACCAGAGCAGATAGGGCACGGGATGCCAGCTGTGCGATCGGAGTAGCGAGGGGGTGGAATGGTCGCCGGTGACGAGTACCACATCCGGCCGGACACCCATTAGCGCCGGAAGGATCCGGTCCACCTCCTCGATCACGGCCACCTTGCGGTCGAAGTCCCCGTCCTCGCCGGCCCTGTCGGGCGGCTTGAAGTGGAGGAAGAAGAAGTCGTGCGCCGAGACCGCATCCTCCAGCGCCGTCACGAGCGCAGACGGATCCTCGTCGACGGCGATCGCCTCCATGCCGACCAGCTTGGCCACGCCCCGATACATCGGATAGGCGGCGGCCGCGAAGGCCCGCATGCCGAAGGCATCCGGAAAGCACGGCCAGTCGGGGAGAACCGAAAAACCGCGAAGAAGGGCCATGTTCGCGGCCGGATCTCCCGCCAGCACCTCGCTCGCCGCCCTCAGCCATTCGCTCACGAGTGCCGCCGTGGCCTGCGCGGCCGTCGAGCCCGCCGTCACGTGGAGAGGCGGAACGCCTGTCCTGCCGGGATCGGTGTCGGTCAGGTCGGGGCTCATCGGCCCGGGGGGTCTCAGCACGAGAAGAAAGCGATGCTCCTTCACCGCCCGCACGAAGATCTGGGTTTCGCCGTTGGGAATCCTCTCGAGCGCCTCGACCAGCCGCTCCGCCTCCGCAGTCGGGATCCGACCGGCCCGGCGGTCCGTGACGTTCCCGGCGCCGTCGACCGTGCAGAAGTTCCCGCGTACCGCTATGTCGCCGGGCTCGAGCGGGAAGTCGATCCCGAGCGCTTCCAGCACGCCGCGCCCGATTCTGTACCGGAGCGGATCGTACCCGAAGAGGGCCAGGTGACCGGGCCCGCTGCCGGGAGTGATGCCGGGACCGACGGGGTCGTGGAGTCCCACCTCCGCGGTCCAGGCCAGATCGTCCAGGTTGGGCGTGCGCGCGGCCTCGAGCTCCGTCGGCCCGCCCGGCTCGAGCGGCAGCCCCCCGAGCCCGTCGAGCACGAGCAGCAGGACCTTCATCTCGGACGGCTGGACGAGGTCGGCGTAGTCCGCCAGCCCCGGACCCGCGACGCCGCTCACTCCCGCTCTCCCCGATTACCGAGCACGGCCACCAGCGGCACCTCCTCCCCCTCCCTCAAAACGACGATCTCCACTGTGTCGCCGGTGGCGTGGGATCGGAGGGCGTCCGTGAAGACGTAAAGATCCTCGATCTCCTCCCCGTCGAAGCGGATGAGGACATCACCCTTCTGCATGCCTGCCTGTTCGGCCGGAGAGCCGGCTCGCACCCCGCTCAGCCGAACCCCGAAGTCCACGGGCGCGAAGTCGGGCACCGTGCCCAGGTAGGCCCCGTAGCCGCCCTCGCGTGCCGCCGGAGGCGGGGCCTCGGTCCGCTGCAGGGTCAGTCGGGTCGGCCGCTCGGCGACCCGCTCCGCGATCCCCGCTACCAGCGCTGAGATGCTGAACAGACCCTCCACGTCGATGAGCTCCCAATCGTCCGAGGGCTTGTGGTAGTCGGAGTGGACGTTGGTGAAGAAGTGGAGGACGGGGATGTCCTGGGAGTAGAAGGAGGTGTGGTCGCTGGGCCCGTAGCCGGATCCGTTAAACGCCACCTCCAGCCCCAACTCGTCCGCCGTCTCGCTGACCAGTTCTTCCCATTCCGCGGCCGTGTCCACCCCGTAGACGATCAACTGACCCGTTCCGAGTCGACCGACCATGTCGAGGTTCAGCATGGCTACGGTGCGCTCGAGAGGAATCGTCGGAGTGCGAGCGTAGTGCGCGGACCCGAGCAGGCCGAACTCCTCGCCGGTGAAGGCGATAAACAGGATCGATCGGGCCGGCCGCGGACGGTGAACCAGGCGGTCGGCCGCCTCCAGAAGGGCGGTGACGCCGGAGGCGTTGTCATCCGCCCCGTTGTGGATCTCGTTCGCGTCGGGTTCCAGCGAGCCGAACGGGCCCCGGCCGAGATGATCGTAGTGCGCCCCGACGATGACGATCTCCGTCCTGCGGTCCGGAGCATCGCCGCGAAGGAGCGCGACCACGTTTCGGCCGGTACCGGAGGGCGCGTGCGGGTTGATCGAGCTGGCGAGAGCTAGTGGCTGGAAGAAGGTGCCATCCTCACCGGCCGGCTCGAGTCCGAGAAGCTCGAACTGCCTCGCGATGAAGTCGCCGGCGCAACGGGCGCCCGGCGAGCCCGCGAGGCGACCTTCCAAGTCGTCGGCCGCCAGATATCGGCCTACGACC
>JAUVMT010000218.1 GCA_030600085.1 Gemmatimonadales bacterium
GAACTTCTTCAGCCTTGGCCTCTACATGGCTGCTCCGGGGATCGCTCCGGTCCTCGCGCCCGTCGACCCGGGCGGACTCGGGAGCGAGCAGATGAGAGGCTTCGGGCTCTTCTTCCTGCGCTGGCTCCTGGACCACCACGGTGGCGACGATCCCGCGGCGTTCATCCGAGGGCTGGCGAGCGGCGGCGGCGGACAGCGCCAGGGGATCGCGAACGTGGAGCGCGAGACCGGACGCGCCTGGGAGGATCTGATCGCCGAGTTCGCGATGGCGCTCGCGGTGGACGACACGGAAGTCCAGGGCCTCGACACCCGCTACGAGATCACGACGTGGAACCTCCGCGACATATTCGCTGCGCTGAACGAGAATCCGACCGCAGGACAACGCTTTCCCGTGGCGTATCCGCTGGCTCTCGTGCCCCTCGGCTTCTCGACGCGAGCGCTGGATTACGACCTGAACGCGTCGACGGAAGCCTACTTCCTGCTCGCGGGCCTGAGCGAGGCCCCGGCCCTCGCGATCGAGCTCTTCGGGCAGGATGGAACGGCCCTCCCACCCACCGCGGTCGCGCAAATCCTGATCATGCGGACGCGGTGACGCGCGAGGTCGGACTGGACAGCACGCCCCCTTCGACGAAACTTCTCCCACCCTCTCCTCGTCATCGAATACCGATGAGAAGGCCAGCGATGAACAGGCTCGTGCGATCGGCGACATACTTGTGGATGTGGGTTGGGCTCACCGCCCCGGCACTCGCCTTCGCGCAGGACATCCCGGAGCTCGAGGAGCGGGACGAGCGGGAACGGACCCGAAGCGTCGCCGTGATCACGGGCTACTTCGGCGTAATGGCGCCGCTGGCGAACCTGACCGAGAATCCCGAGACGTTCAGCACGGACGTGACCGTCTCGATCGCCTTCGGGGGTGAGTTCGACTACTTCTTCAAGAGCGGCTTCGGCGTCGGGATCACCGGGCTATACGCGCCCGCCCAGCTCACGATCTCACCGGAAGACGTGCCTATCGCGGCGCCTCCAGATCTGGGCGACGCCAAGTGGACCACGGTCACGGCCAATCTGATGTATCGGCTCGATCTGAAGGGCCCGGCGGGGATGGTGGAGCCCTACGTCCTGGTCGGCGGCGGGATCCGAAACCTGAACGTCGACCCGATCGCCTCGCCCGAGGCCACCGACTCCACGAACGGGGTCTTCGACTTCGGATTTGGAGCGTTCACGATCATATCGGAGCATTGGGCAATCCGGCTCGATCTCCGCGGATATGTCTCTCCGTTCAACGTCGAGGCTACCGACAACACCAGAACGCAGCTCGACACGACCATCCTGTTCGGCATCTCCTACGGCTTCCCGTAAACGGCGACTGGCGGTACAACCAATGGACTGGTCCTCGTGTCCTAAGCAGTGAATCGATTCGTGGGCGCCCCCGCCTCCCGGCGGCGCCCTGCCGTACCTCAGACCACAGTAAGGAGCTTCATCAAGTGCGCATTCTCAGCGTGACCCTCTTCGCATTCGTGCTCGCTGCCTGCGCGAGCTCGACGACAGGCAACCCTCCGGCCGGCGCGCCGGACCCCGGCGTCTCACAGTCCGCTGGAGACGCCTCGGGAGCACCCGCCGACGACCAGGCGACCGGCGACGACCAGGCAGCCGGCGACGACCAGGCTTCCGAGGCAGACGCCGATCAGCAACCGCAGGACCGGAACCCGCACATCGCCGGCGATATGGAAGCATCGTCCCGCGTGACCGACATCGAGCTCTCTCCATCGCCGATCGTCCTCACCCGCGGCGACACGATCCGGGTGGAGGGCCATCTGACCGATGCCGACGGGAACCGGGTGACCGGCGCCAGGTGGGGAATCGGTGCGGGCGGACCGGTCGACATCGAGTCGATCAAGGACAGCATCCCGGACAGCTATCTGTTTCGGGGGGCCAGCCCGGGCTCGACGGAGATCTACATCGTCCTCCCGAAGCCGACGGAGGAGGGGGTCGAGTGGACCCGCATCGCGAGCTTCGATGTCGTGGTGAACGACTGGCCTGTCGCTCGGGTCGATGTCGACCCGCCGGCCTTCGGGACGTACGCCGGAAGCCTGTTCGGCCTGGAGGCTCGCGCGATCACGACTCACGAGACCGAGCACGCCACGGCGAAGACCCTGTGGTCCAGCTCGAACCCCGAGATCGTGTCGGTCACGCCTGACGGCATCGCCACGTTCCGGACGCCCGGGCAGGCCGTGCTGACGGCCTCCGCCGAGGGCCTCGACGGCTCGTTGACCGTCGACGTGAAGCCCAATCCGGTGCGATCGGTCCAGCTCGAGGCGGACGCGAGCGGGGTCCGCACCGGTGACGTGGTGCACCTCACCCCGAACGTATCCGGAAGCGGCAGCCGCACCCTGGACGATGTGAACATCAGCTACTCGGTGTCGGCCATCGATGGCCCGGCGGATGGGGCCGAGGTCTTCGGCGACGCCACCTTCGTGGCGAACTCGCCTGGCGCGTACCGCGTGATGGTGACGGCCGGCGGGCAATCGGCGACGGTGGTCGTCGAGGCCGCGCCCAGGGAGGCTCGCCGCGTCAGCCAGCTCGTCGGCCGCGGCGCGGTAGCGCACGTGGCGACGAGCGACCTGTGGGTCTTCCAGGGCAGGGACGGTCGCGACTACGCGTACACGGGCACTCACGCCCAGGGAGGTGGAGAGCGGATGTACGCGTGGGACGTGACGGACGCGAGCTCGCCGGTGCTCACCGACTCGGTCGTCGTGGACGCACGGGTGGTGAACGACGTCAAGGTCAACGCCGACGCGAGTTGGGCGATGATCACCCGTGAGGGTGCCAGCAGCCGGCGCAACGGGATCATCGTGCTGGATCTCGCCGATCCCGCGCATCCCACGATCATCGCCGAACTGACCGACAGCCTGACGGCGGGGATCCACAACCTCTGGATCAACGGGGATGTCGTCTATGCGGTGAACGACGGCACGAGCGCCATGCACATCATCGAGATGGCGGACCCGACGAACCCCAGGCACATCGGCCGCTGGGAGGTGAGGCCTGGCGAGGAGAACAAGAGCCTCCACGACGTGTGGGCGGAGAACGGGCTCGCCTACCTCTCCTACTGGGATGACGGACTCATCGTCCTTGACGTCGGAGACGGCATCGAGGGTGGCACGCCGCGAGAGCCGAAGTTCGTCTCCCAGTACCAGTATCGCACCTACCAGCCGGAGGAGTTCGGCAACACCCACACCGCCTACCGCTACGGAGACTACGTCTTCACCGGAGATGAGATCTTCGGGTGCGGCGACTGCGTGAACGGACCGCGCGGGTACATCCACGTGGTGGACGTGAGCGATATCGAGAACCCGAAGCAGGTCGCCCGGTACGAGGTGCCGGAGGCCGGGACCCACAACATCTGGGTCGAAGATGGGCTGCTGTACATCGCCTATTACCAGGGCGGACTTCGAGTGGTGGACGTCTCGGGCGAGCTCCGCGGCGACCTTTACAAACAGGGGCGCGAGGTGGCGTGGTTCCAATCGGCCGGCGAAGAGGGCGAAGCCGTGGTGCCGAACGCCCCCCTGGCCTGGGGACCTCAGCCGCACAAGGGCAACATCTTCCTGTCGGACATGAACAGCGGCCTCTGGGTGATCCAGGTCGAACCGCCGGAGCAGCCGCTCGTTCCTTAGGCCAAGCGGTCGGAGGCACCCTGGCCGACGGGTCGGCAGCTTGATGGTGCCTCCTCCCCAGCGCCGGCGGGGTCTCGCGGAGCGGGCATTGGACGCCTTGGACCAACCTCGGTGCCCGACCCCGCAGCGAAGCGAGGAGGCTCCGAGAATATGGCGTCCGCCAGCCCGCAAAGGGAGCCCCGCCGGCGCCCAAGGAGGAGGCACCATCAAGCTGCCGACCCGTCGGCCAGGTTGCCTCCGACCGCTTGGCCTAAGGAACGAGCGGCTGCTCCGGCGGTTCGACCTGGATCACCCAGAGGCCGCTGTTCATGTCCGACAGGAAGATGTTGCCCTTGTGCGGCTGAGGTCCCC